>JABMPO010000042.1 GCA_013203015.1 Fidelibacterota bacterium | reverse complement strand
CTCAGCTCGGTTTATGTTATAAATATTCGGAGCCTGAAATTGCCAGAGGATATCTTTTTAAATCGTATAAGTATTACGATTCAGTGAATTACTATCCCCGAAAAGCAAGAATATTACGACATTTGGGAAGTATCTACATTTATGAAAAAGAATATCAAAAGGCAATTCAATATATTGATCAAGCTCTAAATACTATAGATGAATTTAATTTACAAACGCTTAAATATGATACTCTCAGTGACAAAGGGTGGGTGTTTATATGTGAAGGATTATATAATAAGGCGGTAGACATTTATAGGAAATTGTTACTAAGTAATCTGACCCCGTATCAACGAAGCCTATTTACCCAGAACCTCGGCTACATGGAATATAAACGGGGTAATTATAAGGATGCGATTAAGCATCATTCCCATTCCCTGCAGATTACTTCGAAATATGAAATGCGTGACATGGCATTTGAGGATTATTATAAATTAGGATTATGCCACGATAAAATCGGTGAGATTGCACTTGCTGATAAGTATTTTGCTACTGGCTACCAGGATTTGCAACAAGAAATTGAGTTGGGATTACGGATTCTAGGTTATCGCAAATCGCTATTGAACAGTTATATTGAATTTCTGAATCGTAATAAGTCAATCCCTGAAATTGATATTAATACCGAAGCGTTTGGTTTTACCATGCACAAAACAATGAAGGAAATTCGCGCAATCTTTCATACAAACCTTTTGCAACTGCATCTGGACCATACGAAAAATGCTCCGGAATTGTGTGACCTTCTTGAAATCGAGCCACGGACGTATTTTATTTATCAGAAGAAACTTGGTTTGAAGCGGGGACCTGGTATACCGTCAGGAATCGAAAATAATCCCTATTTCTTACGTTATATTGATAGTATTTCGGATCTGAACTGGCGTGACGCCAATCGTCAGTTTGAAGTTGATCTATTTTCCCATTTGCTGAAGGAACACCGACATAATAAAAAATCAATCTCACAAGTTTTGCAGGTATCATATCAACAAGTATTAATGAAAACGAAGGGTTTAAACTGAATTTCTGGAATAGATCCCCATCGAGCAAAATAGGCTAATCTAACTTGATATTATTCTGATTCGATTATTTCATATCTACGGTATTAGATTTGATTAATGCCAGCACCTAGTTTCATTAAAAAATCCATTGTGTGTCATTCATAATGCGAATCATTTTCAAGATTTCAATTGTCATATTAGTGAATACTATAATTTTAGCGGCTGAACTAAGCCCGATGAAAATATCCACCAGTATTGCGCCCCAAGCATTTTTTGTTAAACAAATCGGCGGAGATCTGGTTAGTGTTGATTATCTGATTCCAGTCGCAGCATCACCAGCAACTTATTCCCCAACTCCCAGACAATTGGTAAATTTATTGAGTAGTTCAATCTATGTAAGAGTCGGGCACCCTAATTTTATTTTTGAATCAGTTCATATTGATCCATTGTTAGCAAATTCTGATAATATTGCGGTCATAACAATGTGGAATCCGGATGAGATGGAAATCAGCTGGTCCCATACTACAGTGGATGCAGAATCTGAGTACTCCAATAGTGGGGGACTTACTGATCCCCATATTTGGATTTCACCGAATACCGTACGATTGGCTGTATCAGAGATTGCCGATCAATTAATGCAAATTGATCCGGCGAATAAAGAAATATATCAGAATAATTCCGATTTATTTATGAAAAAAATAAATCAGTTGGATCAGGATATTCAAAAATTATTAAAGAATTTTGAATTTCGAAAATTCATGGTCTATCATCCGGTTTGGGGGTATTTTGCCAGATATTATAATCTGGAACAGATCGCAATTGAATTAGATGGTAAAGAACCAAGTCCCACGCAGCTTATCAAGATGATTAAACTGGCAAAAGCAAATAATATCAAAGTAATATTTGTGCAGCAGGGTTTCTCCCGGCGCAGCGCTCGGATTATCGCCCAAGAGACAGCCGGGGAAGTGGTTGAATTGAATCCACTGGCTTATGACTGGTTAAAAAATATGCGTTTAGTTGCCCAAGTATTTGAAAAGGTATTGAATAATGAATAATCAGGGCTTGGTCGAATTAAATAAAGTATCCTTCAGCTATAACAATCAGATTGTTCTGGAAGATGTCGACCTCACAATCAATCAGCGCGATTATTTGGTATTGATTGGTCCCAACGGTGGAGGGAAGACAACTTTAGCCAAATTGATTCTTGGGATTCTCTCACCGCAATCGGGTCAGATAGTTATCAGGCTGCCAGAAGGACGCCGCAGCATTGGCTATGTCCCGCAATTTTCGACATTTGATTGGCAATTCCCATTACGGGTGACGGAAGTGATCCGGATGGGAAGATTGGCGCGGCGCGGTCTGTTACGGCCATATTCAGAAAACGACAACCGGGCGGTGAATAAAATTGCTGAAAAGATTCAAATCGATCATTTATTGGATAGTTTTATCGGTGAATTATCAGGCGGTCAATTACAGCGGGTCTTGATAGCACGAGCATTGATATCCGATCCGGAATTATTAATACTGGACGAGCCAACAGCTTCAATCGATACCGATTCACGCAATATTTTGAATAGTGTACTCAACGAATTGAATCAACGTATTCCAATCATGATGATTACCCATGATGCAACCGCCATAACTCCACAAGCAAAGCGAATTGTCTGCGTGAACCGGCACGTTTACGTCCATGACTCCGGGGAAGTATCGGAAGAGACTATTGAGAAGGTATATGGCTGTCCGGTGGAATTAATTGCCCATGGTATTCCACACCGGGTATTGGAGCAGCACGATGATTGAATTGCTCGAATATGATTTTATTCGGAATGCTGTTTATATCGGCATTCTTGCCAGTATTCTATGTGGTGTGCTGGGAACCTTTATTGTAGTAAAACGACTGGTTTTTATCAGCGGTGGTGTCAGTCATGCTGCCTTTGGGGGAATCGGAGCATTTTATTACTGGGGTTTAAATCCCCTTGCCGGCGGTTTTCTGGTTGCCGGAATTTTGGCCATTGTTCTTGGATTGACCAACCGTGATAAATTAATCAACCAGGGAGCTTTAATCGGAGTACTGTGGGCTTTGGGTATGGCAATTGGTATCCTATTTATTGCCAGAGCACCCGGGTACACACCCAACTTGATGACTTATATGTTCGGGAATATCTTAGCGGTGTCAGTTCCTGATCTGGTATTTGCTGCACTGCTGGATCTAATTGTTATAGGGATAATTATAGTTTTTTATAAGGAATTCGTGGCAATTTCATTCGACGAGGAATTTGCCTTCATTCAGGGTGTTCCGGTGCGAATACTGATGGTGATTTTTATGCTGTTGGTATCAATATCTATAGTACTGTTAATTCGCTTGGTCGGTGTAATTCTGGTGATTGCCCTGCTTACGATTCCGCCCATGATCAGCCTGATGCTGGTTAAACGATTTCTAATGGTAATCTTGCTGTCTATGCTGGTTGGTATGATCATGACCATCGGTGGATTGTGTTTTTCTTATTTGCTCGATTTACCTTCCGGCCCAGTGATTATTACCGTAGGTGCTGCAGTATTAGGCCTAAGTTATATATCAAAAATCATCCTCATGAAATTGAATACATAACGCTTGTAATAAGCTATATAGTCTTTTGTAATAGTATAAATTCTTGCTAATGTCAGTGTGCTATACACGGATTTAGATCACTAAATGATCAAACACTTGTATACATTTCTGCTATTGACAATTTACCTAGTTAGCCTGCCATTATTCTGGACTTGATAATAGCGATCTTTGCCAACTGTACAATTAGGAAAAAACTCCCGACAAAAATTCACGATGATACGAACTCATTTAAACTGAATATGAGGATGCTCTAATCGACTTTTATTGCATCACCGAATGACGAATATTACTACTAACTTTACTCAGACAAATGCAAAACTTGATATAGGGACTTGTTGAGAATAGAACGATGGTAAAAAGAAAATTTATTAAATATTTGGTAATTGGAACCGCAGCATTAATTGTATTGATATTATTATTATTGGCTACAACCGAATTGACTTCGAAACCAACATTCTGTGCCAACTGTCATTACATGGAACCGTATGTTGAAGGATGGAAAACTTCTTCACATGCTGATGTTACCTGCACAAAATGTCATTT
>JABMPO010000041.1 GCA_013203015.1 Fidelibacterota bacterium | reverse complement strand
TTCGACTGAAACCGGGGCTGGTCAATGGGGCAGCGCACTGAGTCTGGCCTGCAATTATTTCGATCTGAAATGCCTGGTATACATGGTTCGAGTCAGTTATGATACTAAACCCTTCCGCAAATCAATGATCGAGACCTGGGGCGGTAAAATTCTGCCAAGTCCCAGCAACACGACGCAAGTTGGCCGAGATATCCTGGGGCGCGATCCCAATACGCCCGGCAGCCTGGGAATTGCAATCAGTGAAGCCGTGGAAGTGGCTGTTGGCGCTGAAAAGACCAAGTATTCCCTGGGGTCGGTCCTTAATCATGTTTTGCTACACCAGACCATTATTGGCGAGGAGGTAAAAATCCAGCTTGAAAAAGAAGGCATTGAACCGGATGTGATCGTTGGTTGCGTCGGTGGTGGTAGCAATTTTGCCGGTCTGGCGTTTCCATTCCTGCCGGATAAATTCGCCGGTAAAGAAATCGAATTTATTGCTGCCGAGCCAACGGCCTGTCCAACTTTGACACGTGGTAAATTCGGTTATGATTTTGGTGATATGGCACAATTGACACCATTGCTGGCAATGAGCTCACTGGGGCATACGTTCATGCCTGCTAAAATTCATGCCGGTGGACTGCGTTACCACGGTATGGCTCCCCAGATCAGTGCCCTGGTCCAGCAGGGATTCATCACTCCCCGGGCCTATACACAGATTGATAGTTTCAAGGCGGCTATCCAGTTTGCCCGCTCTGAGGGGATAATACCGGCCCCGGAATCTTCCCATGCTATCGCTGCCACGATCGCGGAAGCGAAAAAAGCAGATGCTGAAGGTGTTTCCAAGACGATTATTTTCAATCTCAGTGGCCATGGTCATTTTGACATGGCCGCCTATGACAATTATCTGAGTGGAAACCTGACCGACTTTGAACTTAGTAATCAGGAGATCGATAAAAATCTGGCGGTTTTGCCCGACATCCCACTGACCTAAAATGCAAAATAGAAAAACGGCCGGGTGCTCCAATGTATCTGGCCGTTAATACTAGAGTAATAGGTGCTCAGCTAAACACCAAATTTAGATTAACTATTCGTTGTAGAGCGATCAACCGCTTCTGCTATCAGCCATTTGAAAATTTGTCGATTGGCGCGATCTTCCTGGTATAATTCCGGGTGCCATTGGGTGGCGATGAACGAGCGCGGTTCATGTTTATCTTCAAAAGCCTCGATTAATCCATCGTCACTCCAGGCAACGGCCATTAAGTTATCTCCCAATTGTTTAATTCCCTGATGGTGCGTACAACGAATGGTTGGTGTTTTTTCTCCCATTATATCATATAGACAACTATTAATGTCAAGGTCGACAGTATGGGTGCCAAATTCGCCCCCAAATTCACCGTGGTTTATCAAATTTTCTTTTTGAGTCGGTAAATCCTCATACAGGGAACCCCCATATATGATATTAATGTGCTGCATTCCAGCACAGATTGCCAGAATCGGTTTCCCCTGCCGCCGGGCTTCCCAGAACATCGCCCGGTCGAAAACCTCGCGTGCCGGATGAATGATTTCGCTAAGCAGTTCCGGATTACTACCAGCATACATATTGCTGGGAAAATCCGGTCCACCAACCATTATCAGACCATCGATTCGATTGACAATTTCTTCCACCGTTTCGCCTGACGGCTGGTGGTGCACAGTCATTGGTAAACCGCCACTTTTCCAGACGGCTGTAAGGTAATCCTGCTTGGTGGCCATCCACCAATCATCATTATAATAAAAATAATACGGGTTAATTCCGATCAGTGGTTTATTCACATTCGATCTCACAGGTCTTTATAAATTCCTTTAAATCTAAATTACAATTTTTAAATTTATTCTGCAGGAAAAGAGCGGGTGAACCAAGGTCAAAAAATGTTTTCAGATAATCATCTAAAAAATTGATTTCAGTTGCGATATCTTGCACCATGGCTCTTTCCTGCAATCCTGCACGCGCTAAATCACATATTTCCCCAATCCAATCCTCGACTGTTCGTCCATCCGGTGCCTTTTGTTTAACATCAATGCTACCGGCTAGTTGATTCAATTGCTTCCGTGTTTCAATCGACCAAGATGAGACCAGCGCCAACATTTTTCGACGAATCTCACCGCTACTGAGAACGCCTAGCCAAAAGGCAGCCGGAGCAAATTCATGATTACAAAGTGGTCGGTCTGCCCCTCGAACTTCAATAACGTTTTTAAATCTGACATGGGAAAAAATCTGATGTAGCATTAATTGAATATCTGCCGGTGAAATTATTCCATCGATTGCCCGAGATTGCAGCCAATTTCCCATGGTCCCGTTATATTTAATAGTATCCTGGCCGGATTGTGCGAAAATAACCGGGACCCTTAAAATCCAATTGATATATTTTTCCAGAAGTCCGGCATTACTAGTAATGCCGTGATCAATCAGGTTTCCACAGCGATCCGGATCGGTATCATGCCAGATGTGGTACCTTAAATTATTCTGACCTGCTGGTTCACCAAGCTTGAATGGGGCGTGAGCAAACAGGATTGCCACCAGTGGTTGAAGGCAATCGGCAATAAAAGCCATTTCCTCGGCATCCCGCTGCGAGGTAACATCAATATTAACCTGGACACTGGCCGTGTTTCGCATCATCCAGGGGCCATGTTGACCGGTCTTGGCGAATAAATTGTTCATCAATTGATATTTTTCAACGGCAATCAATTCAACTTCAGATGGGGCATACAGGGGGTCCAGGGCATAATCCAACGGAACTAGGTTTTCCTGTTGGCAGATATTTAATAGCTGCTCCAGATGCTCTATATACTGCGTGTGAGCTTGGTGTAACGATTTAATTGGTGGGGAAGCGTACTCTACCTGGCCGCCAGGCTCGATGGAATAATGAATACATTTCCGGTTATCATTTTGCCAGGTGCTTAAAGACGTTAACAAATCGGTTGCCGAATATTTGCTCCCGGGATTTACCGGAATTCGTCGCAGCTCATGATCATAAATCAGACACTCCACTTCAATGCCGACCAGGCGCTCCTGATCCTTACACTGATTTGACAAGATTTCAGAATAGATCTGTTCGGCAAGATTCATGGCCGGAAATGTAACAATCCCACACCCATTCAATAAATGAGTAAATCTGTATAATTTATACTAATTCAAGAATAACTTTCCTCGTTACACTGCTCTGCGGAATAACGGTAATAATTGCAACGCGGGGCGATGCAACCAGCGAAATCAGTATAATATATATTGTGTCAGGAATAATTTTAAAACCGGGAAGACAGACCAACCAACAACTGCTGAATCGATATTTCTTCCATTGTGCCTGCCGGTGATAAATCACTATAACTGTAATGATTCCAATTGCCCTGTAAATAAGTTATATCAAAACTAATATTATTGTCGATTTCAAAACTTACACCGGTACTATAAATCAATCTGTCCCGATCTGTACCAGTGGAAATAAGCGGGTCCGGGTAGTAAGCATAGCCTCCACGCAATAACGTATTTATCAATGGAAGGCGTAATTCACCACCTAGATGATATTCGGTGGTGGCGACATATTCACGTCTCAAATTTCCATTTTCAAGCAGGTATTCACGGTAATCAATCTCATCCATTTGACCTGGTGTAACATCAAATTCAACCTGCGACCAATCCTTATAACGAGCTGATGCAGTTAGTGTTAGATAGCGTGTCATAAATACAGCTCCGCCATTAAAATCGAATGGTTTTACGACCACGTATTCCCAACTGCCGGCATCCTCGGTTTCATCGACAAAATTGTCATCAAAGACAAGCTTATCATCATACGAATGGGTTTCTTTTACTGTCAGTCGCGATGGCAGGGACATTAATCCGCCAATTCGAATCCAGCGGGCTAATTGTAGATTGGCACCAAACGTTAAATCAATACCACTGACTTCCGTTTCAAGATATCGATTAACTGTATAGCTGGCAAAGTCACTGGGATATTGATTATACAAGTTGTTTACATCTTTCTGTTGGAATTGCTGGATATAATTTTCGCCACCACTAATTACGGAAAAAGTGGCGCCAAGGTGCAAATTCGGTGAAACAGCAAATGCACCCCCAAGACTCCAACGGTTTAATCCGCCACTATTATCAACCTGTTCCATTCGCTGAACATTTGTATCAAATAAGTATTCGGCGGTTTTGTCGTCAGCTGTTATTTCAAAACTCAGGTTGTTGGTCTGGGTGCTATAGCCGGTAAATAACAGATTGCTGGCATAATCTGATATCCGGTTGAACCCCACAGCTATTACCGCGCTACCGCGAATTGTAGGAATTGGGTAGGCAAAGCCTAATGATTTCAGATTTGTGAATGACTGATTATCCTGGTTCATGCTGCCAAGATAGGTCGCCTGATTATTCATGCCAAGCTGTGATATCTCAATCGAAATCTGGCTATCGGTGATATATCCTAACCCCGCGGGATTCCAGTAAATGGCCGAATAATCATCGGCCAGCGCAGTATAGGCACCGCCCATTGCCAGGGCTCGCGTGCCAATCCCCCATTCGCGATCCAGTAAATGGATGGCATCATAAGCTTTCTGAGCCTGAACAGCAGTATTAGCCATTAGTGTGATTAGTAACGTTATCAATATGCTGTTTTTCATGAATTCACCTGCTTGATTAAAACAACCTATCGTCGCGAACGACTATCAGATTTAGATTTGTTATTTGAACTACGTGAACGATTATTACTTGATTTTGAGGATTTAGAAGCCTTGCTGCCAGATGATTTACGATTGCTGGAAACGGATTTTGATGATTTTGAGCTTCTGTTATTACTTGTTGATCGATTTGATTTCTCAACTTTGTGGTTTTTATTTCGGTCGCGCGTCACTGATTTACTGTTGGTTGATTTACCGGTTTTAGAAATTTTAGCACTTATCAATTGAATTAATTCTTGATTAGAAATTGATTGTGGCTTGGTACGCTTTGTATCGCGACTGGTTTTTTGTTTTCCGGAATCTCGTATTACTTCGCGGGCCGGGCTTACTTTATCTTTCTGTTCCAACTTTACACTGCGGTTGACATTTCTGGAATTATTATGACCGGAATACGCTGTGACGGTCTGATTCGTTACTGGCGTAATTCCGGAAACGACATATTCCGGGGAACCGTTGCGGATTATCGGTTCACTGTCTCGATCAGTACCCCGGCGGTCCCAATCACGTTTTTTGCGCGGAGGGTCGTCATCATTGGCATACCAGTTCCAATTATTATAGTGGTTGTAATGGCGTCGGTTATACCAATGACTGTAATTATAACAATAATAATAATTATTAAAGTGATAGTCCCAGG
>JABMPO010000330.1 GCA_013203015.1 Fidelibacterota bacterium | reverse complement strand
CGGTGTCCAACCCGGCGACCGGGTTGTGGGTTTCGTACCAAATATGCCAATAGCGGTATTTGCCATGTTAGCCTGTACGGCAATTGGAGCAATCTGGAGTTCCTGCTCACCGGATTTCGGGATTACTGGCGTGCTGGATCGTTTCCGACAAATTGAGCCCAAAATAATGTTTGCTGTCGATGGTTATTATTATAATGGTAAGCAATTTAATTACACTGATAAAATCCGCAAGATCGCAAAAAAATTGCCCTCACTGGAAAAAGTTGTGATCACCCCCTACATCACCCACAGTCCCGACATATCAGATATTCCCAATGGCATTAACTATTTCACATTTATTGCCGGGAAACAATCCAAGAAAATTGAATTCGAACAATTGCCGTTCGATCATCCATTATACATAATGTATTCGTCCGGCACGACCGGTTTACCAAAATCAATTGTCCATGGTGCCGGCGGAACATTGCTGCAACACACAAAAGAATTGCGCTTACACACCGATCTAACTCGTGAGGATACAATTTTCTATTTCACTACCTGTGGCTGGATGATGTGGAACTGGTTAGTGTCCTCCTTGTCAGTGGGAGCAACGATAGTATTATTTGAAGGTTCACCTTTCTATCCGGATGCCAATGCACTTTGGCAAATGGCTGAGAATTTGGAAATCACCGTCTTTGGTACCAGCGCAAAATACCTGGCCAGTTGCGAATCCGCCGGTATTGTACCAAAGAATAAATTCAAGCTGGAGAAACTACGCGCCATTCTCTCGACCGGATCACCATTGGCAAATGAAAGTTTTGATTATGTCTACCAGAATATCAAGCCCGATGTAATGCTGAGTTCGATTGCCGGTGGAACCGACATTATATCATGCTTCATGCTGGGGAATCCGACTCTGCCGGTACATCGTGGTGAAATTCAGTGCCGGGGATTGGGTATGGCTGTCGAAGCATATAACGACCAAGGTGAGCCGGTCATTAATCAGCGCGGCGAGTTGGTTTGTCGCAAGCCATTCCCTTCAATGCCGATCAGTTTCTGGAATGATCCCGATGATTCTAAATACCAGCAGGCCTATTTTGAAAAATATCCCGGTATCTGGCACCATGGCGATTTCATTATTATCAGTGAGCATGGAGGTATTACCATGCTGGGCCGCAGCGATGCGACCCTCAACCCTGGAGGTGTGCGAATCGGCACGGCGGAAATCTACCGGGTGGTGGAAAAAATCTCTGGTATAATTGACAGTCTGGTGGTGGGGCAAAAATGGCAAAATGATGAACGCATCCTGCTATTTTTAAAATTAGAAGATGGACTGATTCTCGACGACCAATTAATTAACCGGATCAGGCAAGTCATAAAAGCCGGTTGCTCTCCACGGCATGTGCCGGCCAAGATATTCGCGGTGGCGGATATACCTTATACTATAAACGGGAAAAAAGTCGAAATTGCTGTTAAAAATATTATCGCCGGTGAAGATGTTACCAATCGGGAAGCGCTGGCAAATCCGGATATTCTTGACCTTTTTCAGAATCTGCCCGATATCAACAAATAAAAAAGGCCACCTGCTTGGTGACCCTTTTCAGAATGTAAGGTTGGATAAATTCCAACCAGGAATTCATTTTGATTTTATTTCATATTCTTGAAAATATCGATCAGATCAACAACCCGGTTGGAATAACCCCATTCATTGTCATACCAATTCACGGTTTTAACCATATTGCCGCCCACAACTTTAGTATAGGGCGCATCGTAAATGGAAGAATGTGGATTGCCAATAATATCAGTGGAAACCACGGGCAATGTGGAATATTCTAACACCCCTTTCATGGCTTCGGAATTTGCGGCATCCATAACGACTTCATTGATTTTTTCAATTGTGGTATCGGTGCTGAGATTTACAATTGAATCAACCACGGAACCATCCGCAACGGGTACGCGCATGGCAATACCATCAAGTTTACCTTTCAGTGCTGGCAGGACCACCCCTACTGCTCGTGCAGCACCGGTGGTTGTGGGAATCACATTTTCGGCTGCGGCACGGCTGCGGCGTAAATCAGTATGGGGCACGTCGGCGAGACGCTGATCATTCGTATAGGCATGTACCGTATTGATAACACCGTATTCAATTCCAAAAGCATCGTTCAAGACCTTGGCAATTGGAGCGAGACAATTAGTAGTACAACTGGCATTGGAGACAATACGATGCTCCGGTTTTAAGCCATCATCGTTGACACCGATAACTACCGTGTAATCGATCTCATCTTTGGCGGGGACGGTTAGAATAACCCGCTTGGCGCCGGCTTCAAGATGGGGAGTCAATTTTGCACGGGTACGGAATATTCCCGTCGCTTCAACAACTACATCAACACCCAGCTCCTGCCAGGGCAAATCCGCCGGATCGTAAATCGCCAGCATTTTAACTCTCTGATGAGAGGTAAGCAGCATGTCGCCTTCGGTTTTAACAGTATCTTCAAACCGGCGCATTACCGTATCATACTTCAGTAAATATGCCAGAACAGCATTGGTGGCGATATCATTGATAGCCACTATTTCCATATCTTTCCGGGAATTTAAAATTCGAAAAACCGAACGACCAATGCGGCCAAATCCATTAATTGCTATTCTCATGATTTTTCCTCCAGACGATGATAAGCATCAATTGTTTCCAGAATTCGTTTGGAGTAACCCCAGCCATTGTCGAACCAACTGATTGTTTTTACCAGTTTATTATTAATGACCATGGTTGCTATGCTGTCGTGGATGAGGGTTTCACTAATACCAATTACATCGCTTGATACGATAGGGTCTTCGGTGTATCCAACAATACCGGCCAATTCACCTTCAGACACAACCTTCATCACTTCGTTCAATTCAGCTGCTGTTGGAATATTTTCCAGTTCAGTTGTAAGATCAATACAGGAACCATCCATAACCGGCACATTGAAAGCTATGCCATCGAGTTTGCCTTTGAACTGGGGCATGATCTGTTCCACAATTCCGGGCGCCCAGGTCTGATTTGGAATAATATTCTCAACTGCCGAACGACTGCGACGAAGATCGGATCGTGCTGAATCGGCCAATGGTTGATCAGAAGTATAAGCGTGGACGGTAGTCATCATAGCCCGCTTTAAACCAAAGTTTTCATCAAGTATTTTCGACATCAGAGTCAAAACATGCACAGTCGATGATGTGGAACTTATTATCCGGTCTTCGAACGCAATGTCTTGCTCATTGGCACCAATCACGACAATTCGATCGACTTCATCCACTGGGGGAACTGTCATGATTACCCGTTTTGCACCGGCGTCGACATATTTTTGCAATTCTTCTTTTTTGCGAAATTTCCCCGTAGCGTCGATTACTATATCCACATCAAATACATCCCAAGGAATACTGCCTGGTTGCCCACCGTCGAGTATCCGGGTTTTCTGATCCCCCAGAATTAAATAGTTGTCTTCCAGTACGGCTGTCTCCGACATCGGTCCGTGGACAGAATCACGCATAAGAAGATAATGTAAAGATTCGGGCTGACCAATATCACTGATAGCCACAAACTGATAGTCGGGATTATTATAACCAACCCGATACAGATTACGGCCAATGCGACCAAAACCAACCAGTCCGATTTTTACTGGTTTACTCATATTATACCTGCCATTTCATTCATTATGATTGTTAAACAATCTTCCATTTTAGCCGATAAATTTACATAAGTAATTAACTTGAAAATAGCGAAACAGGCGCACAGCAATGAGTTATTAATCAATATAATTAGCTGCGTCCGATAAATAATTACCCAGAGATTTGCAGCTTATTACAAGTAGGGACAACTCTTGAGAGTTGTCCCTACATAACAAATAACAATAAAATAATTGCCGCCTTTGAGGTGACCGGATTCTGACAGAATTTAGTCGGTAGCTTTAGTCATCAACTCCGTCATCCGTTCGACAAAATCAGCAGGTGTATCCAGATTACCATGAATTAGCAGGGCACCATCGAATAACTGGAGGATACTGCTACGGAGAACCGGGTCTTTACTATCGCCAAGATTAACGCGCGCCAGGTTTTTAATCAGCGGATGCTTGGTATTAATTTCCAGAATCTTTTTCTGAGAAGCATATTTTTCATCCATCATCTTCATCATCCGCTCCATTTGGGCGTCCATGGCATCCTTACCGGTCACCAGAGTACAGGCCGAATTCACCAGCCGCTTGGATTCGATAACATCTTCGACTTTGTCACCCAGAGTTTCCTTAAACACTTCGATCAACGGTTTTGACAAATCCTCGTTAAGCGCTTCAACTCCTTCATCTTCCGATCCCGCTATATCAAGATCGGCTTTTTCGATGGATTGCAACGCTTTTTTATCGTATTCATGAATCGCTGGAACAGTCATGACGTCATAGGGGTCGCTGAGCAACAAGACTTCAATATCATTCTTCTTGAAATATTCAAGATTGGGGTTTTTCAAAACCGAAGATCGATCTTCACCGGCCAGGTAATAAATAAATTTCTGTTCGGAATCCATACGATCAACATATTCCTTCAGCGATATAAATTGATCGGCTTCGGATTTGGTGGTCTCGAAACGGAAAAGTTCGATTAGTTTCTCCCGATTGGTAAAATCCATGTTTAGACCAATTTTTAAGTACTGACCAAATTCTTTGTAAAAGCGATCATATTTGCCACGATCCTTTTTGGCCCAATCACGCAGTAAACCAAGAATTTTACTGACAATAACCTGGTTTATTTTTTGCATAGCCGGACTTGATTGAGTCACTTCGCGGCTGACGTTGAGTGGTAAATCTTCAGTATCTACAACTCCTTTGACAAAACGCAGGTATTCCGGTAATAATTCTTTAGCGTCATCCTGGATGAATATTTTATCGGCATACAAATTCAGGGTCTTTTCGTCCCGTTCACGAAGAAAATGGAGTGGTGCTTTTGAAGGAAAGAAGATCATGGCTTTGAAATTAACTTTTCCTTCCATTGACAAATGCAAATGCCCCAATGGTGGGTTGGTATCGTTGGCAATATATTTATAAAACTCATTCCGTTGTTCTTCCGTGACCTGGTCTTTGGGTTTTTGCCAGATAGCGCCGACGCGGCTAAGCCGTTCTTTGCCAATAAAAATCGGGAATTCCACAAAAGTCGAATACTTGTCAACTATATTTTTAACCCGCCATTCTTCGGCAAAGTCATGGTATTCCTTCTTCAATTTGAACGATATTTTAGTGCCGCGTTTTTCGCGCTTTATCTCTTCAATCGTATAGGTTCCCTGGCCTGTGGATTTCCAGCAATAAGCTTTCGAATCTGCATCTGCATGACGGGTTTCGATTGTTACTTCATCGGTTACCATAAAAACCGAATAAAATCCGACTCCAAACTGACCGATCAGATCGCCTTCAAGGGTCTTACCTTCGGCTTTTAATTTTTCCAGATATTCCATTGTGCCCGAGCTGGCGACGGTACCGATTTCTTCATTCAGATCTTGCTCGGTCATCCCAATTCCAGTATCCTCAATAGAGAAAGTGTGTTTCTTACTATCGAGGGTTAATATGATGTTCAATTCTTCATCGGGGTCAACGACGGCGTTATCTGTCAACATCCGGAAGCGAACTTTATTTAGCGAATCGGAAGCGTTAGATATCAACTCACGGAGAAATACTTCCGGATGAGTGTAAAGGGAATGAACGATCAGATGCAGCAATTGCTTCATCTCGGCTTTGTATTCATATTCGTGAATATTTGATTTCTTTTTTGGCATAATTAAATCCTATTTATTGTACACTTTCCGTTTTGATACTGGAAAATTGAATTTGTTACGTTAAATTAAAATTTCTGTTTCGCTGATCATGGTACTGGCGATTATCGCCGGCGAAATTACAAATAATTTTCAATCATAAAAATCATCAACACCCATTTAATCTAATCTGTGGATTTTGCAAAATTCATAGACCAACATTCCGGGTTAATCCTAAATTCCCCAATCAAAAATTAATCGGCCAGGGAGATTATAATCTCCTGTAAATCATAACAAGGAATCTGATTACATGAGAATAACAAAAATTTTATTACTGCTGGGATTATTCAGCGTATCCGGCTGGAGCCAGACCGGTAATACGGAATTTCGATCAACCTGGGTTATTACCTGGGAACATATTCACTCATCATGGACAGCCGAGCAAAACAAAACCCGCGTCCGTGAGATACTCGATAACCATAAAGCCGCCAATATGAATGCGGTCCTATGGCAGGCACGACAGAGCGGTACTGCTTACTATAATTCATCCTACGAACCCTGGGGATATTACGCCGGTTCCAGCGATCCTGGTTATGATCCGCTGGCCTATGCCATCGAAGAGGCGCATAAACGGGGAATTGAAGTACATGCCTGGTTCAATGTATTCTCTGCAGCATCAACAGCAGCTGGCACGCCCGCGGCTGAACATCCGGATTGGGTTTGCCGCGACCAAAGCGGAATTCCCATGAGTGAAAGCCGGGCGCTATCACCCGGTCTGGCAGCCGTCCGCGACTATACCCTGAATGTTGCCATGGAGATCGTCAACAATTATGATATTGATGGTATCCATCTGGATTATATCCGCTGGAATGAATACTCAAACAGCAGTCGCAGTAATTTGACCCAGATTGAGCAGGAAAGTCAACTGGATGGAATGATCTCAGAACAGCAGATCGAAGCGCTGGATAATTCTCGTACCGGACGTTACCTCTATGATGTTGATCATCCTTACAATAGCGGTGTGCCAGCCGGATACGGTTCCTGGGAAGAGTGGTGGCGCTCCAGTGTAACGACTTTCGTTGAAATGCTGCACGATTCAATCCAGGCAGTTAAGCCCCATGTCCGGCTATCCGTGGCTGCGCTGGGAAAATATAATTGGTCGGGCTGGCAGGGGTATGGCAGTGTATATCAGGATGCGGCCAAGTGGTTCAATGATGGTTCCATCGAGCAATTGACACCGATGAGTTACCATTGGTTGGATGCTACATCCTTTTACAATATGCTGGAAGGCGACTGCCCGGAATGCTGGGGTCAATGGATCCAACCGGGAGTTAGTGCCGGAAGATTATTCTCAGCCGGACCAGGCTCCTATCGGTTGAGCGAAAAT
>JABMPO010000329.1 GCA_013203015.1 Fidelibacterota bacterium | reverse complement strand
TATTTAGCATATTAATAGCAATTCCGCAGTTATTCAGCGCAATTATGGGTCGGAATATCCGCAACATCAAAATGGCTGCAATCGGTGTTCACACTTTAGTTTGGCCGCCGATCTTCATTGCCGGTTTCACCTTTGCCTTTCTGGCCCCCACCGGGCCTTCCGCTTGGGTATTTTATTACATCTGCTTCATTCTTTACGGCCTGGCAATCGGCATGATTATTCCGATCTGGGCTGATTTCCTCAAACACGTCTCGCTGGCGGAAAGCCGGGGAACTTTCTTTGGGATATCGTTTGCCTTCAATAGTCTGGGTGGATTTATCGGTGGTTTGCTGTTACGCCAATTACTCGCTGGTTCAATCTTCCCCAGCAATTTTGGTTGGGGGTTCCTGATTACCTTTGCTTCCTTGGTTGTTGGTACAATCGTTTTCTTTTTCTATAAAGTTGCCGAACCCACAGAACTACAGCCCCATAAAACAGTCCAACAATTCTTGAAACAGACTCTATCCATTATTAGAAACCAGAGAAATTTCCGCCGTTACATCTTCAGCCGTATATTTTTTACGGCTAATTTTCCAGCCATGAGCTTATACGCCATCTATGCCAAAGACCTGTTCGACTACGATATTAGTGAAGCCGGGGTATTTACCGCTCTAACAACCGTAGCTTTCGGACTTGCCAGCTATTTAGGTGGTAGAATAGGTGATCGCTACGGACATAAAAAGGCTCTGACAATCTCTCTTTTCCTACATTTAATTGCTTTGATCGTGGCGCTGCTCGCCCAGAATATGTGGTGGGTATATGTCATTTTCCTGTTTCTCGGCGCCGGGCAGGGAGCTTTTTTTCCGGCTTCATTGAGCTTGGTTTACAGTTTTGCCGGCAATGGCGACAGTAAAACTTATATGGCCCTAATTGACACTTCCCTGGCTCCCTTTACATTTATCGCTATTATGATCGCCGGAAGCCTGATCCATTTTATTGGAATTCCCAGTATTCTAACCGGAATAGGAATCTTTATCTGTATCAGCATCCTAGCGATGATATTTTTTGTGCGTGATCCAAAACATGTGATTTGAAATAATCCTTTATCATATTCTGGCAATGATTTACTCATTTTTAAATCAATTTTCACCAGGAATATTTTTTAATATCCTCGAATACTAATTATTCCTTGCATTTAGACCGGGTTGCTTGGAAATTAAACCTGCATTTCATGAATCTGATGATAAGAAAATCTACCTATTTCATTCTACTTTTCGCGGCGGTGCTGCTTTTTGTGGGCTGTAAAGATGATCCCCAACGGCATTTGAAGCTGGGAAACTGGTATTTTCAAAAAGGCTTGGTGGACGAAGCTGTTTTAGAATATCGTGAAGTTATCCGGTTGCTGCCAACATCATCCATTGAATTAACCAGAAAAGAATTTACGGCTCTGGCAAAAGCCCATTACAGTCTCGCGCTGGTCTATACCAAAAAAGGCTGGTATGATTATGCTCTGGCCGAAGCGGAAACCTGTTTTAAGCTTATTCCCACCAAAGAAAATCACGAATTAGTAAAGTTGATCAAAAAACGTCTCGCCCTGGGCGATAACGTAAACATCGATTCTTAATTTTTTCTAAGCCGCAACCCGGCAAAAACCAGTGGCGCTCCGAACCCCATCCACAGTCCGATTATGCCATAACGCAACCAATCTGCCCATAATAACTCCGGTAAAATCATTTTTATTCCGATTTTAAGGATTAGTATTCCGGCAACTCCAATAATTATTTTAAGGGCATTTTGCCACCAGCGGGCAGCCAGAGAACTCTTCAGATATTCCAACTCAACCAACATTCCCCCGACCAGTCCCGCCAGCATTCCCCCGGCCCTGACCGAAATATCCGAAGGGCGTAACAGCGCCAGCATTAGCCCAACAAACCCTACCAATACGACCGTTGGAATAGTCGGGAATTTCAATTTTCTGGCTTCAACTATTTTCACTACCCTAATACCAATAAACAAAATCACAAATCCAATACTCCAGCCGCCAATTACATCGCTGGGAAAATGCACCCCCAGATAGATTCGCGATAGGCCAATAAAAACGATAATTAAACCAAACCAGCCGTAAACCTGTTTTCCATTTACCCGGTTGAGCAGCCACGCCAGATACCCCCAAAGAACCATGGCTCCCTGGGCGTGTCCGCTGGGAAATCCGTAGTGCTCCGCGCTGATTAGATTCACGCCCTCCGGTCGGGCTAAATGAAAAAATTCTTTAAATTCATAATTTATCCAAAAATTCAGCAACAGCAGAATTACCAGAGGCAATACGCTGGTCTTTCGCCAGCACCAGATTAAAACCGGCAATACCAGCAGATAAAATTCCTCGTTACCAAGAATCGTTATGGCTTTCATTGAAAGAATCAGCCAATCAAAATCAAACTGTTGTAAAAACTCGATCATACTCATTGAAGCTCTCCCAATTATAAGATTTCCGCTCTCAAATATATTCTCAAAAAAAATATATTCCCGCCCTATATTCTACGTCATCTGTTTGCGAATTATACGGGATATCCCAAGAAATTCGGTGCTTTAAAAACCAATTGAAATCAATTTAACCCTTGAATAGTTTTGCGTCCAAATCATGAGCATAAATTTAATTGTCCTAGTAAAACAGGTTCCGGATACTAAAAATATCACGGCCAAAGCCATGAAAGACGATGGTACGGTAAACCGGGCGGCTTTACCGGCCATTTTCAATCCTGAAGATCTTAATGCCCTCGAACTGGCATTAGATATCAAAGATCGCTATAATGGGAATGTCACCGTCATTACCATGGGTCCGCCCCGGGCTGCTAATATCCTGCGCGAAACCCTTTTCCGCGGGGCCGACCGCTGTATTCTGGTTACCGACCGCGCCTTTGCCGGTGCCGACACTTTAGCCACCTCATATACCCTTGCTCAAGCCATAAAAAAGATTGGGAATTATGATCTGATCCTTTGTGGTCGGCAGGCCATCGATGGTGACACAGCCCAGATCGGACCCCAGGTTGCGGAAAAAATTGGGGTAAACCAGATTACCTATGTGCATAAAATTCATGAAATACGCAATGACCGAGTGTTGTTGTCGCGCAATTTGGGACGAATTATGGAAAAAATTGAAACCGGGTTGCCCCTGTTGATTACCGTTCCCGCCTCTGCTAATCAACCCCGCAGCTATGGCGCAAAACTGATGATGCGTTTCAAGCGTGCCCGTACACGACTTGAAGTCGAAGCTGAAAACGATAAAGATAACTTGCCGGCAATCGCGGCTGCTTGCGAAAGTCTCGCCAACCGCGGCTTGCTGATCGAGACCTGGTCCGCAGCCGATTTGGATGCCGATCCCGTTGACATCGGCTTGCGCGGTTCACCCACCAAAGTAAAAAAAGTGCAAAGTGTTGTGTTCGCCGCCACTGAAACACGTAAAGTTGATCCAACCGAAACGGGCATCAGGCAATTAATGGCTGAATTAATTGAGGAGCGCACCTTTGGATAACAAGATGTCAACTAACGGTATTCTGGTTTATATCGAGATCGACCACGATCAGATCGCAACAGTCAGCCTGGAATTGATCAGCAAAGCCCGGGATTTAGCTGACGAGCTTGGTGTTGAGGTCAGCGCCATAATGATTAGTGATGGTGAAAACAAAGACAACGCTGCGCCGTTTTCTTATGGCTGTGATCATCTTTATCGAATTACTGATACACGGTTAAAATTTTATGAGACCCTGCCCTACACAAATTTGACGGCCCAATTGATCCGGCGGATTGAACCGCAAATCGTATTATTTGGCGCCACTCCCATCGGCCGTGATCTCGCTCCCCGGGTTGCCAGCTCCTTGAAAACCGGATTAACAGCCGATTGTACCGACCTGCAAATCCAGGATCACGAAGACAGGGCAAAAAAGAAATTATATAAAAACATTTTATTTCAGATCAGGCCCGCTTTCGGCGGTAATATCATCGCCACCATTATTTCGCCCGATCACCGGCCCCAGATGGCTACGGTGCGAGAAGGAGTAATGAAACTCGGCCGGGCCAATCCCAAGCGCAAGGGACAGCTAATCGAGTTGCCATCCGAACTGAGCGAATCCGATTTTCACAATCAATTCATCGACCGGCTTGTAGGGCGGCGGCGGATCAATTTAAACGGGGCTGATATTATCGTGGCCGGTGGCGCCGGAGTTGGCGGCAAAAAGCAATTTAAACTCGTACACGAACTGGCCGAAACCCTGGGCGGAATGGTAGGTGCCTCGCGAGCGGCTGTGGATAATGGCTACATTGATGCTGAACATCAAGTCGGACAAACCGGTACCACGGTACGACCTAAGTTGTATATCGCCTGCGGAATTTCCGGCTGTGTTCAACACCAGGCCGGAATGGATCAATCCGGTAAAATTATCGCCATCAACACCGATCCCGATGCACCCATTTTCAACATTGCCCATTACGGTATCGTCGGCGACCTGAACCAGGTAATACCGATGATGATTAAGTCCTACAAGGCCAAGGAGTAAACCAGCGTGGCAAATTTCTATTCCGACAATCCCGACATCAAATTTAACCTGGAACGATTAGATCTGCCGGCCCTGGCCGACCTTCTTGAAATAGATTATTCCGAATCCGATGAATTCGATTTTGCTCCAACCGACAGCGACGATGCCACCGACAACTACCTGCGCGTTTGTGAACTGGCCGGTGAAATCTGTGCTACCAAGATTGCCCCGCGTGCTCAACAAATCGACCAAGAAGGTAACGTCTGTGCCAATGGCGAGGTAACCTATCATCCGCTGGTACAGGAAAATCTACAGGACTTCAAACAAGCTCAGTTGATGGGCATATCCCTGCCCCGGGAATTTGGCGGTTTGAATATGCCTCAGGTAGTGAAAGCAGCGGTTTTGGAATTGGTCTCTCGAGCTGATGCCGGTTTGATGAATCTTGTTGGTTTACAGGACATAGCCGAAACCATCGTCGAATTCGGCAGCGCCGAACAAAAAGAAGAATTCGTGCCGATCCTGGCTTCAGGTGACGGTACCGGAGCGATGGTTTTAACCGAACCGGACGCCGGTTCCGACCTACAGGCTGTCCGTCTGAAAGCCATACCGCCGGAAGATGGTGACGATAGCGGCACCTGGCAGCTCTATGGCGTCAAGCGTTTCATTACCAACGGCAACGGGGATGTCCTGCTGGTCCAGGCCCGTTCCGAAGAAGGAACCAGCGATGCCCGTGGTCTATCGTTATTTGTGTGCCATAAGGATGAAACCATCCGCATTCGGCGGATCGAAGAAAAACTTGGTATTCACGGGTCTCCGACTTGCGAAATGACCTTCAATTATACACCGGCCTACCTGATTGGAAGACGCAAGTTCGGGTTGATCAAATATATCATGTCATTGATGAATGGCGCCCGGCTGGGCGTTGCGGCGCAAGCTCTGGGTATCGCCGAAGCGGTTTATCGCATGGCGCGGGAATATGCAGAAAAACGGATTCAGTTCAATAAACCGATTATCACCTTTCCCGCCGTTTATGAAATGTTGGTTAAAATGAAAGTGAATCTGGAAGGTGGCCGACTGCTGGTTTATGAAACCGCCAAAGTAGTTGACTTGTTTAAACTGGCTCAACGCCAGATCGAGACTGCCAAAAAGACTGGTTCGGAGATCGATCCTCAACTCCGGCAGCAGGCCAAGTTCAATGAACGTCTGGCGGGTGTGCTTACGCCCTTCGCGAAATACTTCCTGTCCGAAATGTGCAACCGTACGGCCTACGATGGTATCCAGGTTCTGGGTGGCAGCGGATTCATGAAAGATTATGATATGGAACGCTATTACCGCGATGCCCGAATTACCAGTATCTACGAGGGCACATCTCAATTACAGGTCGTCGGTGCCATCGGCGGACTGTTCTCCGGAACGCTTAATCCTCTTTTTGAAAAATTCAATGAACGTAAGTTTCCTGCTCAACTTAGTGATCTGGTGCAACAGGTGAAAGCAGCCATTCTCCAAATGAATAAAGCTATCGAACATATAAAAGAGCGGAAACAGGCCGAGTTAACCGATTTAACCGCCAAACGTATTGTAGATATGGGAATCGATATATATATTTCTACCCTGTTCCTCGCTGCGGCGAGCGCCAGCGCTGATAAAGTCAATTCCGCCCGGGTCTGGGTCGAAGAATCAAATCTGCGGATAGAAAGTAATTATCGTTCGATAATGGATGACAGTTTCGCAATTCTTGATCTGCATAAACAGATTCTGGCTATTGAACAATCAACTTCCTGTTAAAACAAATTAGCTCGACAAACAGGATTAATAATTTTACCGGGGGATTAGTTAAGGAAATCGATACAGGTATGACCAAATTCAACTTAAGAACTTCATTCAATAAAGACGATATCAAGGCCGCTGGCGAAGGCACTTTGTCGAAAAATTTTGCCGGTAAATTGCCGCTGCAGCCGATGCTAATGATCGATCGCATTTTAAATATTTCCAAAGATGGCGGAAAATTCGGGAAAGGTGAAATCCTGGCCGAATTGGATATAGACCCAAACAACTGGTTTTTCAAATGCCATTTCAAGAATGACCCGGTCATGCCCGGGTGCCTGGGTCTGGATGGACTCTGGCAATTGTTGGGATTTTTCCTGTCCTGGGCCGGCGGAGAAGGCCGAGGTCGCGCTTTAGGTTGTGGCAAAGTAAAATTCAAAGGCCAGGTTAGACCATATCACAAACTGGTTTCCTATCAATTGGATATAAAAAAATTGATTACCCGGCCGGTTTACATGGCCTGGGCTGATGCCGTACTAAAGGTTGAGGAAAAGGTAATCTATTTTGCGGAAAATCTACAGGTAGGCCTGTTTCCCAAGCTGGTCTGGGATTCTGGCGATGACCCGGCGCTGGATCCGTTTTAATCCGCCTTCATCCCGATAAATATCGGGGCTACGGTGGACGGGAAAGCATGGTTTAATACCACTTATTAGCGGCGGTTAAATTTCAAACTGATGGGGGTTTTGTAGTTACACCGCAGAGCCGTGTAACTAGAGAAAAGAACTAAAGAGTGATTTCTGACTGATTACTACTGTTCGTCTTCCTCGTCCTCGTTCTCATCTTCGTACTCTTCATCATCATCTTCTTCATCTTCGTCTTCATAATATTCCGGTGGATAAGAATAAGCATAGGGGTCATATTCACCGTAATCGTATTCCTGTTCCGATTCTTCCTCTTTGTCCGATGACGGTATTTCTTGCTTAAGTACAATTATCCGCGGTTCGGTTTCTGCCCCGGCTTCTTGACTGATGGCTTTTTCCACTAAATCCCGATCATACTGACTTAGTTGTGAGTCAATCGTCTTATCCTGCTTCTGGCTCATAGATCTGAAAAGCACTCCGGTCAAGATGGAAAAAAACAATACAATAACCGCATAAATCAAGCCCTGCGACCGTAGGATATAACCACCAAACATATCCTGCTCAAGACCAGTCGCCAGAAAAACTGCCAGGGAAAGCAGCACACCAAAAAATACCACAATATTGCCGAAAGGGCGAGGTGGCTTGATCTCCATTATCAGCAGGTAGATAAACCAACCCAGAATGCCGGTTACAGCCATAATCATGGCCAGATTAAAATTTTCCGTTATCAGCGCCAGCACGAACCCAATTATGGCGCCAACCGGAATAATATATCCCAGACCTGATTTCAAGTCATTATCCATTTTCCAAACTCCCCTTCGCAGGAATTAAAAAACCGTCAAATAATATGCCGGAATGTAGTTATGGTAAACCAAACTATTCCCGGGAAATTGAATTTAATCAAGCCTAAAAGCAAGCCTTTTTAAATTAACCCGGCAGATGCCGGTTCCCTTTGCAGTAATTACACCTGTATAAGTTTGTGCCAAAAGATAGAACAGATAATCATTCCCCCAAATCATTGCTTACGGTTAACTTTTGAGGACATCAACACGGTTGATGCAATCCAAAGGAAAAATAAAATTCTATGACTAAACAAATCATGGTTGGGATTATCGGTGTTGGGCATCTGGGCCAATATCATGCCAAACATTTTTCACAATTACCGGCGGCCAATCTGGTCGGAATCTTTGATTCTGATAGGTCCCGCGCCCGGGAGATTGCGAACAAATACAATACCAACGTTTTCGAATCGCTGGAACAATTGCTGGATTCAGTAGCGGCGGTTTCAATTGTCACCCCAACAATCACTCATGCCGGCATCGCAGAGCAATGTCTCCAGGCTGGCAAACATGTTTTTATAGAAAAACCAATTACTAAAACTGTTGCCGAAGCTGATCGGTTAATTCAATTGAGTCAACAAACCAATTCATTGCTGCAAGTAGGGCACATTGAACGCCTGAATCCAGCCCTGTTACCGCTAAAGAACTTCAATCTGCAGCCTAAATTTATTGAAGTCCAGCGCCTGGCCCCCTTTACCACTCGCGGGACCGATGTTCCGGTCGTACTCGATTTGATGATTCATGATATTGATATAATATTATCACTGGTTGATTCCCCCGTGAAAAATATCCGTGCCAGCGGTGTTTCCATCATGACCAAATCCGTTGATATTGCCAACGCCCGCATTAGATTTCAAAATGGTACGGTTGCCAACTTTACCGCCAGCCGCATTGCTAAAGACCAGGTAAGAAAAATCAAGGTTTTTCAACAGGATATGTATGCTACAATCGATTTATCGCTGGGGATGACTGAAGTCTACCGAATTCTTGATGATAAAATTAAAAATCCGGCGGCAATTCTGACTGCTCCGCTTAATCAGGATGGGGTCCATCGTCAAATTGTATATGAAAAACCCGCCATTAAAAAAACCGACGCACTGCAAATGGAACTAACAAATTTTATAGCGGCAATCAACGGTGAAGAAAAACCAATTGTGGATGGCGTGGCCGGCCGGGATGCACTGGCAGTGGCAACCAAAATTCATCAAATGATCATTGAGGATTTGCTATAATGGATATCAGAAAGTTTTTCTTTAAAAATCGCAGCTATACACCAATTCCGCTAGTT
>JABMPO010000328.1 GCA_013203015.1 Fidelibacterota bacterium | reverse complement strand
TCAAAATTAAATATTTCCTCTGAGCGATTCCACCATTCGATATACCAGGGATCGTAAAATAATTCGTAATTCATGATCAGGTTTTTGCGAACGTCGATTGCGCCGCCGTAATATATACGCGACATTAATTCGGACTTGTCGGGATGCTTCCCGAAAATAGCCCCTAGTGTATGGCTTATGCGGCCGGATTCGCCGGGTCTGGCATGGGAATAAGTATAGGCGATAAAGGCTTCATAATAAGCTATGGGATCAGGTGCTTCCGTATCATACCAAAAAAGGTCGGTCTCATACTGGTCAATTATTCTGCGGTCGCTTTCTGGCACATCGATAATGGTGCCTATTCGTTCGTAACCACCATAGTAAAGGGTAGTGTCGCCGGTTTCTATCCATTCGTTGGAAACATTGTCATAGTGACCTTTTGCGAATAGAAAACTGTCCTCGATCCATTCGTACTTATTAACTGTTGCTCGACTATGGAAATGGGCTCCCAGCGCAAGGACATGCTCATTGTCCAGGGTACCAACTCGTAAAATGCGCAGTTTAGGTCTTAAATTGAAATTTCCACTGAAATAGCCAGCCCAACTGGAAGTGACCTGCAGTTTATCGCTTAATCCAAACCCCCAACTGAGGCCGCTAATATATAAAACCCCTTTTTTCAGCGTATAACCGGTTGGATCATAAAAAACATCAATCTGCCGATCCATTCCCAGCTTATATTTCTTGGGCGGCTCAATGACCCCCGCAGTTGATTTTATTAAATTGTAATCAATATTTTCAATAATTGATTTTTGGAGCGTTAAGGGTCCTACCTTGGATTCGATTTCTATGGAAAGTTTATCTTCTGCGATTACAGTTCCTTTCAATCGGTCACCGGATTTAAGAAAAATTGTCACAATTTCACTATTGATCTGATCCTGATTAATTTCCAGAATACCGTAATTGGTTTTTATGCTGATAGTGTGTTTTATGGTATCTGTCGCAATGATCTCACCGGTTATCCTTTCTCCTGATTTCAAATTAATGGTGCGAATGTCCTGACCATTTAGAATTGACATTAATATAATAATTATTAGCGTTGATATTGATTTCATAGGTCGCTCGATTTGTTGATCCATTTTATCCTGCAAGCAAGTGGTCAAATTGTTTGATCCACTAACAATATACAATAATATTTGTCTGAAAAACCAAAATTATTTTATTTTGATGAAATCGATTGGAAAAATTCATTTCCTTTTCTGAATCCTTTACCTGAAAGAAAAATCAGCCTAACTTTCCAAGCTAAATGATAATGAATGATTAACATTAACCAGCACTAAAATTGACTGATGAAATTATTTAATTACACCCCGATTATTGCCGGATTTTTTCTGCTCTTACAAGGCTGTCTTGAGCCGAAAAGCGAGGATATCTGGGATTTAGATCGCGTAACAACATTAAACACAATCGGCTATTGCCGATACTCGGCTATGTCCGGAGATCTGATTTTTGTTGCCGCTGGACAGGGGGGAGTACAAATTTGGAATTTTGCTCCATTGTTTGAAACCAATAGCGTTCCTCTTTTGAAAACGACACTGGACATTAAAAATGATTTAGCCGTAGTTAAAGATATCAACCAGGTTGCTTATTCAGCCCGAACCAAACAATTATTTGCCTTAGAAACTTATGAGCGCCCAATACTGATTGATTATTCTAATCCTGATAATCCGATCAACAATGGCCAGGCCATGAGTGAGAAGACTGAAGAGTTTCGGATCATCGACGAAGATTTGTCCTTTACCATTATTGCCGCTGATGAGGATGATGGTATTAAGGTAACCGTATTTGACGGTTTTATGCTGAATGATTCCACCGTTCTTTATAGTCCGGCAGCCAATGGTGATAGCCAGACACCGGTGAATGGTCGTTCTTCAGGAATTGATATCGCGGATTCATTACTGGCGGTTTCCATCGATCAATTGGGGGTGGCTTTATACAAATATCAATCTCCTCCGGCCCTCCAGACATTCCTGGATTCAAGAGATACTGAAGGTAATGCCATCAGTGTCACCTTCCATGGTAATTCGGGCTTATTTGTTGCTTCCGAAGAAGGCGGCTGTTATTATTTTCAAATAATGGCAGACAGTCTCAGGTTTAAGGATGAAGGTGTACGTTTCGCCAATGATTTGCGTGTTCAGCAAGTTTCATATTATGAAAATATGGCTGCACTAGCGCTGGGAAGTCAGGGAATTGCTTTGTTTGATATCACCGATCCGTTGCATCCTGAAAGCCGTGGCGTCTACGATATCGGCCATGTTTATCATACCACTTTTGCAAACGGCTATTTACTGGCAGCTACCCGCGCAGGACTACAGATTATTACTATTGGGATCTAAGGACAAATTAATTTAATCCTGAACTCCTCACCCTACTTAAGGTACATGATGTTAAAACGATTACTACTCACTTCAGCAATATTATTGAGCCTGGTAAGCGCCCAGTTTCAGTGGCAGGACGATGGGATTGCTTTCCGCCAGGGAGTTCATATCGAGTGGCAAAGAACCGTTTCCAGTGGGCAGGATGGATCAGCAATAATTGTCTGGTCGGATGTTCGCTATGGGATCAGGGATATATATGCCCAAAAGATCGATACCACTGGCAATTTGCTGTGGGGGCTTGAAGGCCTGGCAGTTACGAACTCACCGGGACGACAGGAAGATCCGGTAGCCATCGTAGATGGGAATGGAGGCGTTTTTATTACATGGGTAGATTATCGCCATA
>JABMPO010000327.1 GCA_013203015.1 Fidelibacterota bacterium | reverse complement strand
GACAACACCGCCATCACCGACGTTGTTATTTCCGGCGCCATTAACAATCTTGAAGCCAATTACCTTGGAAGAAGTATCGTGGATGCTGTTATCGAATGTGATGAAACGTTTCCAATTAAAAGCGCCCCCGGCTCGGCCGTCAATCATGGTGGAATCGGAGCCTTTCTGGGACATGATTACCAGCCTTTTAGCCGGCGCCGTAAGATTCAGGTCGTAAAAACTTATATACTCACCTGGTAAAACCAGTACTGTATCGCCATCATCAAAATTATCATTAGGAAGCACTGAACCCCAGGCATCGCCAATCTCGTTGAAGGGATCTTCCGGTGAACCGTCACCACTAAAATCACTGGCATCATCATCCACGTACCAGACTGATTCGTCATAAAACGGCGTGGCCGAATCAATCGTGGAAGGCAAACCGGTCAGTCCGCTGAGATTACGGGCTGCCACCCGGAAATAATAGGTCTTGTTATTTACCAGACCGGTGACACTATGAGTGTATTTACCGAAAGCAATAGTACCGTAATCCACGAAATCCACCGAGTCTGTGGACGTGAAATTGTCCACCGTATCCATGTAGATAATGAAATAGTCAATCGTTGCATCCGTGAAATCATCCCAGATCACTTCCACGGAATAGGAACCGGGACTGGCCCAAATCTGGGCGATCTGAGGAGGATATGGTGAAGTTGCCAGGGCGTCTTCGTAAGCACCCAGGTCCGGATCGGCATCGGCCGGGTCGGGACGTACTACTCCCAGTATATCAACAGTGGGGGCGTTATGAACAACACCAGTATTAAAAGCTGAAACACCGGCGCCAATAGCCGGACTGTAATCGTTCAGGGTAAAGTCCAGGTTGGCTGGATCCTCAAATTGGGGATCAATGGTTACACTGGCACTATAAGTATTGAACCAGTTGTGGCCTTCACCATTTTCAACCAGATTATTACGAGCAGAAACACTAGAGTTGCCGTCTTCAGCAAAATTTTCTTCACCGATAGCGGAGCTGTAATTACCCCACAGGATCGAATTGAACATCACCATCTGTTGTGGAACCGACCATGACTCAAGATAGATTCCACCGCCACGGCTGTCAGCATTACTGAAAGCGCTGTCATTGGCGATAGTAGTGTTTATCACCCGTAGTAATCCCTGGGAGTCGCTGCGGTAGTATAGACCACCAGCGACTGCCCACGAGTTGCTAAAGCTCCGGGCTGTGTTATTAACAATCAGGCAATTAATCAGGTCGGTGCGGGACTCCAGGGCCAGGGCACCACCGAAAGCAGAATTATTGGTTAAAACCTCATTGTCACGGAACACACAGCGGTTAAATACCACCTTAACACTGCTGATATCATAATTCTGTTCGGCATAAACGGCACCTCCAGAAATATCGTCATTGGAGCCTTCATAGCCAGCCGTATTACCGATAAATTTACAGCCATAGAATTGGGCCTCAGAATCCCCACTGATGAATACTGCGCCACCACCCCAGTTAGCCTGATTATTAAAAAAGACTACATCGCGAAATATGGGTGCCGAATTTTGCATTCGGACCGATCCGCCATACTCATTACCAGCACCACCATTACTGAGTGTAAAGCCCTGGATTTCCTGAGTATAGGACGATGTCCCGCTAAACCAGAAATGGCGATGGTTACCATCGGATTGGACAATTGTGGAATCGGAGCCCTTCTCCGAACGCACGACCAGGTTTTTGGGACCCAAATCCAGTTCATAATTGCCAAAGCCAATATAGGTACCAGGCAAAACCATTACTGTATCAGTATTGGATTTTGCTGAGTCGATGGCCACCTGAATCTTATTGAAGGGACTCTCGGGGCTGCCTTCACCATTGGTTAAAACATCATCGACATACCAGATGGGACCAATGTAACGCGGCGTTACCGCAACCTCTTCAGAAGATGAACCTTCCTGCCCACTGGTATTAACGGCTGCCACACGAAAATAATATGTGGTATTATTGGTCAGACCAGTGACTGTATAACTGGCAGTATCGTGTCCGATACGGCCTGCTGAATCGCCAGAAGCCGGAATGAAATCCATCGTAGTACTTTGATAAATTTTATAATAATCAAGATCACCTTCAGAGCCGGTTGTCCAGCCCAGTGTGACTTGTTTATGTCCCGCCTGACCATTCAGATCCATAACCTGTGCCGGGTAGGGTGAAGCATCCAGAACATTTTCATAGGCACCAATATCAGGGCGCGGGTTATCGGTATTTGGGCGAACGGCACCATTGATATCAATTGTCGGTGCTAAAACACTCTCGTAAGTAAAGTACCCACCACCGATACAGAAACTGGCATCGCTAAGGGAATAATCGAAATTAGCCGGATTAGTGAAATTGGGTGGTACATTAATATCACTATTGCCAGTCCAAAATTGTTCGCCTAAATCTTCGACATTGTTAAAATTACTACGTATTGAAGAACCGTTCTGGAAGATCGATAGATCGTTATCCGCATCATTATCATAAAGGATCGTGTTGAATATCAGCAAATCTTGTCCACTATCATCAAGACGGATCCCACCGGCATCGGAAGAGGTGCCGTTGGCTACAGCCGAATTACCAGTGATCGTACAGCTTACTACTTTTACAACCTTGTTGGACTGAGAAGAGTTCAAACCGATTCGCAGGGCACCACCACTCCCCTGATAACCATTATTCGATTCAACATAATTCTCTGCCAAAACGCAGTTGATCAGATCGGCTCGGGCATGTATCGAGACAGCACCTGCATAGGCATCCCAACTTGTACTGACAGCAGAATTATTATAGAAAGTTGTACGCTCAAAAAGCACCGGCGTAGCTGACGAATTATCATATGGTTCAATATGGATGGCCCCACCTGAGGCAAATCCATTATTCGATTCGGCCGAGTTGGAGTCAATCTGGCAGTCAATAAAGGCAGGTGCGCCCTGAGAAATATAAACGGCACCACCACGGGCTTCCTCGCCTGTGGGATCAATATAATTATTTATAAAGACACAATTTTCAAATCTGGGGCTGTAGGCCGGATTATCGCCACCGATCGATACAGCACCACCCAATTTACGGCTGGAATTATCATCGAATGTGCAATTGCGGAAAATTGGTGATGAGCGGTAAATGTAGAGCGCACCACCTGAATCCCACTGACCAACTACATCATTTCCAGTGAAAACACAATTTTCAAAAATCGGATCAGAAAGATTGTCGATCCTGACCGAGCCACCCTCGGAGCCATTTTGGCGACCATTGGTCATTGTAAAACCAATTATTTTACAGGTGGTATCTTCGCCACTGGAAATATCGAAATGGCGACTGATATTGCTCGCATCCAGGGTTGTGCTATCGGAACCTTTCTGGGACATGATAACAATTTGCAACCCGTAGGGGTCCAGATCACGGTTGTTAGAACCGCTGTAGGCTCCGGGTAGAACCAATACTGTGTCGCCATTGGAAGATGAATCGATGGCAACTTGAATACCCTGACCTTCGGTGAAGGGATTATCGCTGCTACCATCACCACTGGTGAGAACATCGCTATCAACATACCACACAGGACCACTGTAAAAGGGTACAGCACTTTCAATATTGGAAAAGGGACTGTACTCTGGAACGCTGTTCTTGGTTTTAACGCCAAAATAATAGGTAGTACCGTTAGTCAAGCCGGTATTTGTATAAATGGTTGTACCCGATGCCACCGAATCGATGGCGCTAAGATTATCAGCAGCTGTTCCACGGTAGATCACATAACCGGCCAGATCGCCGTCTGATGAGGCTGTCCAGGATAAATCAACTTGCTGGTGTCCCTCAGTCAAATCCAGATTTGAAGGTGGTAGAACGTCAATTGGCTCATAAGTGATTCGCAGGGCGGCAACCATGCTTTCGCCGGTCCATCCAAGTCCCTCATGGGGATAACTGCCATAATCTGCTTCAATATGCGCTGCACGATAAGCAATATCCGTATTTTGCATGTAAATACCGCCATCGCCGCTAATATCATTGTCCGCATTATCATGACTGAATTCAATAACTATATTCTCCTGGCCAGTCCAGATAACATCACTGACCTCAAACTTTTTCCACTGGAGAGTGTTAAAGTCGGAATTGGGGTGATTAATGGGCCCATAAACAATATCTGCAGGTATTAAACCATTACTCAGGTTTGAATCACCTGTAAAACCAACCCCAACCCGGAAATTATTCAATGTGATTGCTGGTTGGGTTGATGGCATAATTTCAATTGCTGTTATATTGGACCAGGCCGGGATTCCAACGGCCGTCAGATCCGTTGCCAGGTATAACGATTGGTGCCGCAAATCGGCATACAACGTACTTAGTGGATATCCAGTTCCTGAATTGGTAGAAT
>JABMPO010000326.1 GCA_013203015.1 Fidelibacterota bacterium | reverse complement strand
TCCAAAAGCTACATGATTGCCTCGCATTGCCATTCCACGGCGATTACCGCGATGATGTCTGCGAAATTTAGTTTTTTTCGGTTCTAACATAATCCTTGCCTATCGAATCTCACCGTTGCAAATCCATACTTTAATACCAATCACACCGTAAGTAGTTTGTGCTTCAGTTAGAGCATAGTCAATATCCGCACGCAAAGTATGCAGCGGTACCCTTCCCTGATGAAATTTTTCACTACGGGCAATTTCGGCGCCGCCCAGTCGGCCGGCAACATTAATACGAATACCCTGAGCTCCCATTCGCATGGTTGACTGGATAGTCTTGTTAACTACCCGTCGATACGAAATTTTGCGAATTAATTGGTTGGCTATACTTGCGCCAACCAGAGCCGCATCAAGTTCCGGGCGCTTGACCTCGGAGATATTGATCTGTACGTTTTTTGTTGATAATTGATTTATTTCTTGCTTAAGACGTGTGACATTTTCACCACCTTTACCGATAACAATACCGGGACGAGCTGTGTGAATTGTAACCGTCACGACTTTGGATGTACGATTAATTATAACCTTAGACACGCCAGCGTTAGGAAGACGATGTGCAATATATTTCCGAATTTTTACATCTTCGGCTAATTCGCCTGCGAAATTTTTTTCGGAAAACCAATTGGACCGCCATGCTTTATTGATCTGCAGTCTAAATCCGATCGGATGTGTTTTCTGGCCCAAACGTACCTCCTGTAATTATTCGTCAGTAACGACTATATTTATGTGGCAACTTGGTTTTCTCAAACGGGCGGCACGTCCCATTGACGCTGCTCTAAACCGTTTCATAACTGGACCACCGTTAACAAAAATTTCTTTAATTTTTAATCCTTCCGGATCGACGTTGCCGCCTTCACTCTTCTGCATGAAATTAGCTACAGCTGAACGCAGGGTCTTTTCAAGAATTGCGGATGCCTTAAGAGGTGAAAAATGCAAATAATTTAACGCATTTCCCACTTTCTGGCCGCGTACTGCATCTACGGCTAGCCGCATTTTACGCGGTGATTGCCTGATGTAACGGGATTTAGCTAAGGCTTCCATCATTATTTCTTCCTGTCTCCAGAGTGCATTCGGAATTTTCTGGTAGGAGCAAATTCACCAAGTTTATGTCCAACCATATTTTCGTAAACATATACGGGGATAAACTTGTTACCATTATGAATTGCCAGAGTATGGCCTACAAATTCCGGTGTAATCATCGAACGGCGGGACCAGGTCTTTAATACCTTTTTGCTGCCCGCTTCATTCATGGCCGCCACTTTCTTCATCAACTTAGGATCGACGTAGGGGCCCTTTTTCAAGGATCGAGCCATACTACTTTCTCCTCTTCACAATATAATCATTGGATTTTTTATTTTTCTTACGAGTTTTATAACCCTTAGTCGGTTTACCCCAGGGAGTTGTTGGGTGCCGTCCACCAGATGATTTACCTTCACCGCCACCCATGGGATGATCAACCGGATTCATAGCCACACCACGAACATGCGGTCTGCGGCCCAGCCAGCGAGTCCGTCCGGCCTTGCCGGATACAATCTGTTCATGGGAACGATTGCCAACTTCACCGATAGTCGCCATACAGCGCTCCGGAACCAGGCGAATTTCAGATGATGGCAAGCGTAATGAAACAAAGCCACCTTCATTGGCCATGATCTGGGCTGAGGCGCCAGCACTGCGTGCCATCTGGGCGCCTTTTCCGGACACCAGTTCAATATTGTGAACCGTGATACCAGTCGGGATATTTTTCATCGGCAATGCATTACCGATTTTTAATGGTACTTCTTCGCCAGAGACGATAATATCGCCAACTTTTAAACCAAATGGGGCGATGATATATCTTTTTTCACCATCGACATAATTAATCAAAGCAATATTTGCTGAACGATTGGGATCGTATTCAATTGTTGCAACACGGCCCTCAATTCCAAACTTATCGCGCTTGAAATCAATAATTCTATATCTTCTGCGATGGCCTCCACCACGATGCCGTATGGTAATACGACCTTTATTATTTCGCCCACCGGATTTCCGTAAAGCTTTAGTAAGCGATTTTTCAGGTGTATCCGTGGTCAGATCAGCAAAATCATTGCGAGTAGCAAATCGGCTACCAGGAGTTGTCGGTTTTAATGTGCGAATTCCCATGATTAACCTGCCACCTCACCTTTGAGAAGATCGATGGTATGACCTTCAGCCAGTGTAACAATGGCTTTCTTCCAATTACTTTTCTTACCGATGGTACGAATTGAGCGGCCACCACTTTTAACTGTCATTTGTTTTTCTTTTCCAAGTCGATTCATTGTAGCAACTTTTTCGACTTGTACATCAAATTTCTTTTCAACCGCCTGTTTAATCATGATTTTATTGGCATTCTTGGAGACCTGAAAGGCATACTTCTTCTGAGTTTCCTCTAAAATGCTCATTTTTTCAGTAAACAATGGTCGAATTATTAATTGTTGATAATCACTCATAATTCTAAGCCATCAATTGATCATTTAGAATCGCGATACTAGCTTTGTCAACCAGCAATATTTCGCAATCAATAAGGTCCATGGTACTGGCTGCCGGTGCAGAACAGATAAATATGTTTGATAGATTCCTGGTAGCAAGATAAAGATTGTCTTCCATAACAGAAGTTAATACTGTGATTTTTTTATCAAGAATATTCAAACTTTGCAAAATACTAATAAATTCTTTTGTTTTAGGCTCTTTCACCTGTAAAGATTCAATTACAACCAGTTCATTATTCTGAGCTTTGAATGAAAGCAGCGAGCGACGAGCCAAACGTTTTACCTTACGAGGCAGTTTATAGGAATATCCATGGGGTTGAGGTCCAAAAGTTGTTGCGCCACCGCGCCATAATGGCGACCGGGTCGATCCGGCGCGCGCTACACCACGCCCCTTCTGACGCCACGGTTTTCTACCACCACCATGTTTAAGCGCCCGATTCTTTGTAGCATGTGTTCCCTGCCTGCTATTGGTCATTTCAGACAGGACCGTCTGATGGACAACGGTTTTATTTGGTTCGATACCAAAAACGGAATCATCGACCTTGATCTTTGAACTCTGAGAGCCGTCTTTATTTAGTACTTGTAATTCCATTATTATTTCTTAATTAAGATTATACCGTTATTTGCGCCGGGCACTGCTCCGCGCAAAAATAATTGATTTTTTTCTTCGTCGATACGAACAACTTTTAGATTACTGACCGTAACGGTATCGACACCCATGTGACCGCCCATCTTCATGCCTTTCCAAACCCGTGACGGATCCGAGGATTGACCGATTGAACCCGGATGACGTAGATATTCGCTCTGTCCATGGGTGACATTCTGTTGATGAAAACCGTGCCGTTTTATAACACCGGCAAATCCACGCCCTTTAGATGTTCCGGTAACATTTACTTTTTCACCTTTATGAAAAATTGATACTTTGAATTGCTGACCAGGTTTGTATTCGAATCCTTCAATACCTTCAAACTCAGCAACTACCCGCTGCGGTTCAACACCAGCTTTGGTAAAATGCCCATGCATAGGTTTGCTGGTGTGCTTGTCTTTTTGCTTGCCAAAACCAACCTGAATCGCATTATATCCATCGGTCGCAACTGTTTTGATCTGGGTGACAACACATGGACCCGCTTCAATTACAGTAACCGGAATTACCGCACCAGAGTCATCAAAGATCTGAGTCATCCCGATTCTTTTACCAATTAATCCACGCATGTTAGACCTTTATCTCAATATCGACACCAGCCGGCAGATCCAATTTCATCAATGCTTCGACTGTTTTCGGGGTTGAATTCAAGATGTCAATCAGGCGCTTGTGGATTTTGGTTTGAAATTGTTCACGTGATTTTTTATCCACGAAAGGTGATCTCAATACGGTGTAAATAGATCTTTTGGTGGGTAATGGTATCGGGCCGGAAATTACTGCACCCGTGGATTTTGCGGTTCTTACAATTCGCTCGGTTGATTTGTCCAACAGAGTGTGATCGTAAGCCTTCAGACTTATTCTGATAGATTGTTTCGGCACTGCCAGTCCTCTAATCGATAATTTCAGTTACGACACCGGCGCCAACCGTATGTCCGCCTTCGCGAATCGCAAAACGCAATTCCTG
>JABMPO010000325.1 GCA_013203015.1 Fidelibacterota bacterium | reverse complement strand
TTTTGCCAACAAGTTTGATCTGGCAATCCTTGGTGATAATCATGTTTACCACGGCTATCGTGACGCAGCCGGTGAGCGGGTGGCTTTTGACCCGGAAGGGCTTTTCAGCACCCTGCCGGCTATTGTGACGGCCATGCTGGGTTATCAAATCGGTAGTCTGATCATATCGGCCAAGAACCAAAAGGATAACCTGAAACGACTGCTGATCGTCGGTGGCGCCCTGGTTGCCGTTGGTTGGGTCTGGGGTTTGCATTTCCCGATTAATAAACCGATCTGGTCTAGCTCCTATGTCTTATTCACTGGCGGACTGGCCACCCTTCTGCTCACATTGTTAATCTGGTTAATCGATATTAAGGGCTTTAAGAAACTGGCCTGGCCATTCGTCATTTTCGGATCTAATTCAATTTTTGTTTTCGCTGCATCCGGTCTGTGGGTTAAAACAATCGTGCGAATCAAATATACACTGAATGAAGAAACGGTAAATGCCTATACCTATCTTTATAAAACAGTATTCGTACCACTGGCTGGTAATCTGAATGGTTCATTTTTATTCGCGTTGACTCACATTCTAATGTGGTGGTTAATTCTATACTGGCTGGACCGGAAGAAGATCTACATCAAAATTTAACGGCTACCATAACGGACGCTTGAAGCGTCCATGATGGTTAAAGCCTAATTACACATTATGTTTTGTTTGATTATGCCCGGCTGAAATGCCGGGCATCTTTTTTTAATAAGATTTGTCTGATTAGACAACCAGCGTTAAGCGATTTTCCAAATTCGTCTTAGCGCTGATAAGCGTAATAACCAGACAAGGAGAAAAAATGCGTAATCTTTCCATAATATTGATCCTGTTATTTACAATTGGGGTCACATCAGCCGCTGATAAGGCTGAACCGATGAAACCAGCCCTCTTAGTGATCGATATCCAAAATGTCTATTTGGATTGGATGTCGCAAGAGGATCAGGACCGGGTATTTCAATATATCAATGCCAGCATCAAAATATTCCGCGATGCCGGTCTACCGATAATTCGTGTTTACAACACCGATCCTGATTACGGTCCTCCCCAGGGGACTGAAGAATTCGAATTCACTGAAAAGGTACCAATGCTGCCGGATGATCCCATGGTGATAAAAAATTATGCCAACGGGTTCAAAAAGACCGATCTACAAAAATTCCTGAAAAAGAATGATGTAAATACCTTGTTCCTCTGCGGTCTCAGCGCTACTGGCTGTGTGCTGGCAACCTACCACGGTGCCAAGGATCTGGATTATGAAACATTTATGATCAAAAACGCCTTATTAAGTCCCAAGGTCAATTACACAAAATCTGTTGAAGAAATTTTCGATGCTATGCCCTACTCAGCCTTGCGATTATTAATTAATAATATGAATTAAATCATCAGCCAGGCACACCAATGCCTGGCTTTACCTTGGAATCTTTAATGTTAAAAAATAAAAGCAAGTCCACTAGTATAGTCATTCTTCTGATAAATATCGTTATTTATATATCTTTAACCGGGTGCTCCAATGTTGACGATACCCAATTAGAACAGAATGAAGTTTTCGCGCTAATCAATGGAACTCTGATTGATGGTACTGGTTCGGTGCCAGTATTAAATGCTGCATTAATTATTCAAGCAGGATGTATTGAAGAAATTGGACAAAATTCTGAAATAGAGATACCAGATCATGCGGTAATTATTAATCTTGACGGTGGAACGATTCTACCTGGTTTTTTTAACACGCATGTTCACAGTGATTTGAATGAGAGTGATCTTAAAGCCTGGGCAAAGGCTGGCGTAACGACAGTTCGGGACCTTGGTTATATCGGAACAAATTCTCATGAACAATTATTTTTAGACCGAAATGCTTTAAACACAGATTTATATAATGCCCGTATGGTAGCTGCCGGTCCTCTGGTCACCACGATCGGAGGATATGGTAATTTTGGAGTCGCCTCGGTGGAGGACGCGCGGTTCAAAGTACAGCAACTAATCGATTCCGGGGCTGATTTAATAAAAATCGCAATCGAAGATAATTTACAGGGCCGGACCTGGCCCATGTTGTCGCTGGAAGAAATTACAGCCATCGTTAACACTGCTCATGAAAATGGAGTCCCTGTTTCAGCCCATATTAGTCGGTCGACACACCTTATTTTGGCAATCGAGGCGGGCGTTGACGATGTTGACCATATGATTGTTGACATATTGCCCGATAGTCTAATATCGCAGATGATTGAAAATGATATTTATTGGGTTCCTACACTTGAATTATGGAATGGGGTAAGTCAAATGTATTCTATTAATTGGGATGATATAGCAATTAGTAATTTGCGCCGTTTTGTCAGTGCTGGCGGTAAAGTGGCAATTGGCACTGATTATGGCGGATATATTACTGAATTTGATCTAGGTATGCCAATCAGTGAAATCAGATTAATGGCAGAAGCCGGAATGTCTTCTTCGCAAATTATTGTTGCCGGGACTAAAAATGCAGCTTATGTCTGCAATCTTGAAGAAAAATTTGGAACACTAGAAAAAGGGAAATATGCAGATATAATTGTTGTTGAAAACAACCCCCTTGATGACATCGAAGCTCTTACAGTAATTCAAATGGTAATTCATAAAGGTACAATAATTCATACTGTATTTTAATTGATAGATGCACTGCACGCCGTACTCCCACACCTTGCTGGTTATCAGATACAGCAGTTGCAATTTGCTCGGCAGTATCGTAAACTTAACTATAATAACCGATCATGAGAACTACTCGCTACTGCTATCTAACATAAATTGTTTCCAGAGGAAGATCAATCTTTAGAATTTTGGATGTTACTTACCGATTCAAGGATGAATAATCAGCAATGGATTTGCTATGAATATTATAATAAAAATTGATAAAGCTAATCAGATAAGAATTTCGACCATTACCGGTATATTTACCTTAAAGGATATATTAAAGAAATTGAAGGAAATTTACAGTGATCCAGAATTAGTCAACCTGCCTAATTCCCTCTGGGATATTAGGGAAGCTGATCTATCTTCCTTTACAGCTGAGCAAATTCAAACATTGTCGGAATTCGTCGCTGGTACCTGGGGAAAGGATAATAATAAAAAAACAGCTATCGCCGCTGGTCAAGATTTCATTTATGGAATGTCAAGAATGTATGCCCAGACTTTAGAGTTCAAAACTTCCAATACCACGATGGTATTCAAAGAATACGATGAAGCGCTGATTTGGCTGACAAAAGGAACTCTCCCATCCCCCACAGCGGGCGAAATCATTGTTGGATAGTATTTAACCCTCCTCATACAACAATAACAAACCACCGGTATCCCGATTAAGTACGGGTACGGTGCAACGGGCTCATACAATGATCACCTCAATTATTGTAACTAATCTGCCAGCACCGTAAACTCAACCACAATAACCGGATGTGGGAACCACTCCCTACTGCTTTCTACTCGCTGCTGTTTCCGGGGAAAACCATTGTTAAAATTCTTCATAAATCTTAGTAAGCGGAATGTTTAGCGCCCGCAAACCTTAGAAAGGAAGCAGCTATGAAAGCATTGAAATTGATCCTGATTTTAATTTTAACGGTATTATTCGCCAGCCAGTTTGTCCTGGCTGATCAGGAAATTGCACCTGAAGCCAGCCTGGGCGAAAAACTCTTGCTCCAATTATGGTCAGATATGGCAAAACCAGATATGGAAGCGATCGAAAAGACAATCTCCAAAGGCTTTCAGTCTGTGCACCAGTCTGGCTCCAGCAATTACGAACAAGAGATTGAATTGATCAAAGGTCTGAAACTCGGTGAATACGCCCTGACCGATATTAAAATAACTCAGGACGGGCCAGTTATAGTTGTCACTTATTTTGTTTCCGTAGCAGAGACGATTGATGGCAAGCGGCTTTCAAAAACACCCGCTCCCCGGATGAGTGTCTTTTTACAGACTGAAAGTGGATGGAAATGGATCGCCCACGCCAACCTTAAGCCTTTAAAGTAACCAAAGTAAAATCAAAGACTATCACTGGTCAATCCCCTGTGCTATAGGTAAAGACATACAAGACACACCTATTTTGTCATTTCGAATGAAGTGAGAAATCTACTATATCTTTTATGGCACAGCCTGGGATTGGTAGATTTCTCAATCATCCCGAATTGGGATTCATTTTCGAAACGACAATTTTAAATTGTATGGGCACAGTGCACCGTGCCCATACAAAGACCACCTCAATCATTGGAACCTAGTTATAAAACTTTGGACACCATTAAAATGTGGTATAATTATTAGTTATATCACATTAGAATCGACTAGTTGAAGAGGTCAATCATATGAAGACAAAAGAACAGAAATCTTTATTTGGGATACCAAGTTGGGGGCTATCATTATTAACAGCAATTTTATCATTAATTATTCTGTTCTTACTTGCTTCCTTGTTAGGCTCAATTCCAATAATTAATGAGGATTTTAGTGAAGGAATTGCTTATATCACTTATGATATTTTAGTTGCTATAGCCTGTTTTTTCATTTGCAGACATGATCCAAAAAGCATTTGGTACGTTCCAATCCTCTGTAATACTGCGGGTATAATTTCTGCTGTTGTTGAACCAAATTTCTGGATAACATCACTCTGGATAGTCATATGCGGTGGATGGGTATTGTCACTAATTGGAGCAATTAGCGGTGCAATGGTAGGTATGAAAATATTTCATTCTCAGAACCATACTAAATGAATCAAGATCAGTGAAAGTTGCTTTTATTATGGATGATTTACATTGATACTACTTAATTCATAATTCGTTTTTCCTGGTCTTAATTCATTTTGCCCTTGCCCCACCCCTGCCACTGCCGTAAACTCAGCCACAATAACCGGATGTGGGAACTACGCCCTGCTGCTTAACTATAAATTGTGATAAGTGGCAAAAAACTGAAACAAAGACTATCAGCCAAACCATCTGATAGCGTACAAGACAAATCAACCTGTAAATTCAAAACCATAGTCAATTGTAACATTAAGCAAGAGAGGCAATCATGTTAAAAAAGGCACTATTACCTGGATTCTTGGGTGGAATAGTTTTCATTTTCTGGACATTTATTGTGAATGCGATGTTTGGCTTTAAATCCAGTCTGGATATGAAGCCTTTTCCGAATGAAAGTCAGGTATATGAGATCTTAAAAGAAAATATAAAAGAACCGGGCCGGTATGCCTGCAATCCTCAAGTATCAGAAATGGGCTTTCCAGCTAATGAACCGGCTTTCAGCATTCTCTATGGTGGTATGGGTCATGAAGTGGCTGGCTGGCTGATGCTGGTCCAGCTACCAATATTCCTGCTTGCCCCAATTCTTGGGACTATAATGCTTTCATTCGCCTCACCGAGCGTCACAAATAACTACCTTAAGAAAGTACTATTTTTTACTGGTTTCGGGTTATTGATTGCATTATTCAGCGACCTGCTGAATTTTGGCATCGGCAGTTATCCGCCCAAGGACGCCCTGATTCTGGCGCTACATGATATTGCTGTTTGGACAGTAATCGGACTCGTAGTAGCCTGGCGGTTTAAACCCAATTCAAATATAACGGCTTAGTTGACATCAGCAGTAGAATTCTCGACTACATTCGCCCTGCCCTACTCTGCAATGTTAGTGATGATTAAAATGTGAAATAGGAAACCGTTGAAACGGTTGTTGGTTTTTGCGCCGTTTGACCCACGGCTGAAGCCGTGGGCTGTTATCAACATAATAACAAGTTAAACAGCACGGGCACGATGCACTGTGCCCATACAATGACCACCTCAGTCATTGTAAATAATCTGCCAGCGCCGTAAAATCCACCACAATAACCGGATATGGGAACCGCGCCCTACTGCTTTTTACTCTCTTCTGTTCCCGGGGGATGATATTCAGAATTCAGAACTAGTCATGAAAGTCCGTCGATTTAGAAATAATCCGATAATATATCCGAACATGGATGACCGGATGGGAGATAACATCAACGGTCCTTCTCTGATTCGGGTTCCGGAGTGGATTCCGAATGCGCTTGGGAAGTATTATCTCTACTTTGCACATCACCAGGGAACATATATTCGTATAGCTTATGCGGACCAACTCGAGGGACCTTGGCGCGTGTATACTCCCGGCGTGTTTGAACTCAGTGAATCTTTCTTTAATAATCACATGGCCTCCCCAGACGTCCACGTCCTAAATGATAGACAAGAAATACGTATGTATTATCATGGAGGCTATATGCCAACACCACCACATCAAGTAACCTGTTTGGCAACCTCAAAGGATGGCCTCAACTTCACGGCTAACCGAGACATACTAGGTTCGTTTTACTGGAGAGTATTCCATTGGAATGAGTATTGGTATACGCTTGAAATGCCGGGGACGTTCAGTCGATCCCAGACAGGGATCGCCAACTTCGAAAAAGGGCCAAGCTTGTTCACACCGGATATGCGGCATTCCGCTGTTCAAATTCATGATGACACGCTCAATGTCTTCTATTCAAACGCCCGTGACTGTCCGGAAAGAATTTTATGGGTATCAATTGATCTGGCTTCAGACTGGCATAAGTGGCAAAGCAGCACGCCCAAAACGCTGCTGACGGTGGAAACCGAATATGAGGGGGTAGATTGTCCTGTAAAACCATCGAAACGTGGCTCTGTTCATCATCGCGTACACCAACTTCGTGATCCTTGTGTATTCGAGGATGAGGAAAAGACATACCTGTTGTATTCCGTAGCCGGTGAATATGGTATTGCGATTGCGGAGCTGACAAATCGTTGAACCGAACATCGCCTTCGGTGCTGCCGATTAATTATAGCGGTAGGTTTATTCAAAAATAGGAGAATTATATGTCAGAAAAAGATTATGTAATGAGAATGATAGAACAATTATCAATCGTACTGCACTACCGCCCGCCACAATCTGTGGTTCTTCACCTACTTGTTCGATACGATCGGGCGGATTATCGTTGTTTGCAGATTTGAATCGATTCCGGCAATATCCCACCACCCCAACCTGTGCCCCGAAAATCGGGGACTACCAGTCTTTGTTCTTCGGATTACGACTTGGCAAGCGGTAGGCAGGCCATACCTGTGCCAGTTAAAGCTGGACTTCGGCAGGCAGGCTAAAGCTGGACTTCGGTAGGCAAGCAACATTCAAAACTCCTTGCCCCCAGCCACGCCAGCACTGTAAACTCCACTAATAACCGGATATGGGAACCGCGCCCTGCTGCTTTTTACTCTCTTCTGTTTCCGGGGGAAGAACGATATCTAGAATTTTAGACTGGATACAAACGTCAACGATATCATTACAAAGAAAGAATGTCATAAAAATAATTAACATTAAAAAAACAAATGATTTCGTGTAATATCGATGAATTTAGACTTGATTGGATTCGAACTGATCGAAAAATAAGACTTTCAAATGTTCATCCTGAAGCTGATGCTTTTCAACAAATCTGTGGAGATATTCTTTCTGATCCAGTTTATCAAGAATCATCCGGATTGAATCCAATCCTTATATCATTTCCAACCCTTGGTAGAGATGGTGCTATTGATCATTTTGCCTTCACTGATGAAAAAGAAACTACAATAGTTGAATGCAAGAAGAACAATTCCGTTGAAAATTCGCATAAAGAAATTAGAAAACTAAAGGATAAGTTATTTCGGAATCTTAGTAGGGAAAATGCTATTAATACAATATATAGTCCCTGGTTCAATAAGGATTTAAAAAGATATATCTTTTGTAATTCTTGCCAGCCCTCTAACGCATCTGAATATGAAGGATTAAATACTGCACTAAAAGAAATGATGCTGCATATTGGTTCCATCAGCGATGATTTGTCTCATTTGCTAACAATAGAAATACAACTATATTGTTGGCAACAATTAAAAGGATGGTTGGAGAGATCCGCCTTTTTAATGTATCAATGGGTACAACCAGATATTGAAGGAGTTGACTACATCTCTGGGGAAACCACTTATAGCGAGGGGTACCGTTCATATTTGTCTTCAAATAAAATTCCATACTTTAGTAGGGATAATTACATCCAAAGTCATCCTGAAATAAATGATTTGCCTTCTGAAAAAAAATACCTTGATGAATTAATCACTAATATTAAAATGAATTATAAGGGATTAATAATTTATGGTGAGGGAGGTATTGGAAAAACCCGCTTGATGAGGGAATTGGCTTTAGTGGCGGAAAAGAAAGGCTGGCAGCCCTATTTAATAAATGCCATGGTTGATTTCAAAGAATTGATTTCATTTTTAAAGCCAGGAGGCAGATACATACTATTATTTGATTACATTGAAGAATTACCTGAATTTCATGAATGGACTGAAAATCTTACGCAGAAAGAGCGTAATTTTGAAGTTAAGATTATTGCCAATTGCCGAAATAGTTACATTCCCAATGTAAGAATTTTTTTATCCTCCAAATTTCTGAAGATGAATATTTCAAATTTATCTGAATCTTCTCGTTCTTATTATAGCTATGTGGTCAATGAAATTATTCAAAATATTCCTGCTCTGAAAAATGTAAACAATAAAATTTTCAAATACCGACCATCATTTGCAGTATTTGTAAGATATCTGTACGATAGGGATAAAAAGTATGATTTTGACCTGAGGCAGAATGAAGATTTTCGGGCATGGATTATCAGGAGACTGGGACTTACTTTTAGCAAGTTAGCAGGATTAAAACCAGATAAAGAGCTTTTATCTAAACTTTTTTGCTGCTTGCCTACACATGGCAAGGGGAAAGAGTTCCTTGAGAATAACTATACTGCTGAAATAAATATATTGATTAATGACGGTTGGTTTGAAAGTAGAAATGAGTTTAATAATCCTAATAAAAAACAGCTTGCTGTTATTCATGATACACTTACTGATGAAGTGCTTATTGAATATCTTGAACTAAATAAACATACAATAGGTATTGTTATAAGAAAGTTATTTGAGTTCGCAGCTAAAAACTATCTTATTTATGGGTGCTCACGTGCTTTTGAACGAATAAATGATATTTCTTTAACATCAGATATTGATTTTATTTCAATATATAGCAGGATTATTGATAACTATCCAGAACAAATGAAAGAGTTCTATTATAATTTAGTCAAGACATCTTTGATTTCCGAAGAAGCCATAATTCCTCTATACTTTAAGCATAATAATTTTTTTGCTCCTTATGTCGAATCAGAGAATTTTGCTGGTCCTTTGAGTTATTTGCTGAATGATTTTTCAAAAAAAGAAATAAACGAAAAAACTCACCAACTTATTAGCGAACTATACAATTGGTGGTATAAACCAAATAATGGAACCATTCTGTCAAATCGTTATGCTTCTAAAATAATATCAACTGCTATTAAGTTTTTTGGACCAAATCCAAGAGAACAAAAACATCTTGAGGATTATTTACATGATTCTTCATCACACTTAGAAGCAAGTTTTGTTATCGGAGCATGGCTGAAAGCCAACGGAGACATCGTGTTTGTTAAAGACCACCTGAGAAATTGGCTGAAACAACATGACACATCCCTAGAAGCAGATTTTGTTATCGGAGCATGGCTGAAAGCCAAAGGAGACATCGCGATTGTTAAAGACCATGTGGAAAATTGGCTGAAACAACATGACACATCCCTAGAAGCAAGTTTTATTATCGGA
>JABMPO010000324.1 GCA_013203015.1 Fidelibacterota bacterium | reverse complement strand
GCTCAGCGGCCGATAACCCACTGTTAACATTATTCCCGTTCGGACTGATGTACAAGTTATCCTGAACTTGCTGCACTTTACCGTTTAGAATATCAAAGGTGAATAGATCGAGTGGTACAACATGGTAAAGCCAGGGAGCTATAACGGTAAAAGTATCCAAAATGATCGGGAAAATGGATGAATTGTCAACGGTAATATCGTTGCCAAGCGGTGGAGAATTATTGAGGTAAATACTGGAGCGGTTATTACTATCGAGGTCGAGGAAAGAGTTGTTTCTGCAATAAACACCCCCACCACGGTTGCCAGCCGAATTATCAGACACGATTGTACCGGAAAGGGTTGTGTTGGAATAATCAGTACAATAAATGCCACCACCATTATTAGCGGCCGAATTGCCATCAAGAGTGGTATTAATAAAATGCGGCTGAGATATGCTGACGATATAAACTCCACCGCCATCGTTTCGAGCGTTATTATTTAAAATATCAAACTGGTCAAGGATGGGGCTGGATTGAAAACAAAACAGCCCACCGCCATTATTAGCCTGGTTATTGATCAGGCTGATTCCGGTCATTTGAACCGCTGAACCTGCAATGAGTAAACCACCCCCGCCGTGACCGGCCTGATTGCTAATTAAGGTCAATTCTCTGGCGAGTAATTGTGATTCCATACAAAAGATTCCACCACCCATATTCAGGGCGGTATTTGACGCCACCAATAACTCTGATAGTACCGGGGAAGAATAAAAAGACACAATTCCGCCGCCAATTGAAGCACTGTTTTCGGATACCTGTGTATTTTCAATTATGGGATCCGAGTAGCGGCAGGCAATACCGCCCCCATAGGCCCCCCCATTGCCAGTTACCTTCAAATAAGACAGGCGGGGACTTGAAGCCGTATCACAGATTATTCCCCCGGCGGAGAAACCGGGATAGGTAATCTGACCGCGACCATTTGTGATGGTAAGACCAACCAAGGCAGCGGTTGTGTCTTCACCACTGTTAAATGTAACCGTAGTGCCGCTATTGGTCCCGTCCAGGATTGTTTGACTGATATAAGCGGTGTCGCCAGTAGTGAGAAAGAGACTACCCACGGTGATCAGTTTGCCGTTAAAATTGATCAGTTCGGGGTAAACCGCCGGCTGGACCAGAACCGTGTCACCGGTTTGGGCAGCATCGATCCCGGACTGGATGGTGGCGTATTCTATCGGGATGCTGATAATTCCCGCCCCTAAGCCCAGGGGGGCTAATATGGTCCATAAAATTCTTTGGAATGATTTCATATGCTAATCAGATACTAACTGTAATTGAAAAGTAACTGATTAAATATAGGCAGGGTGTTGGTTCGATGCACCGGACAAATTAGATGTCGAAGAAATAGCGATAAAAATTATTTGGGTTGAAAAATAGCCAGCTTGAGAATTTTCTCACCGATGTGAACACCTTGTAAATCTTCGACTGTGATATGAACGATGTACAAACCACTGGCCACATATTTACCGGCATCATTGGTCAGGTCCCAAAGCACCCGGCGATTAGATGTGGCTTCACTGAGAATGGAAGTTCTTATTGTTCGTACCGGGTCACCGGAAAGGTTAAAAATGCGAATGGTCGTTTTGCTGACACCCAGATGGGTGAAATAAACCCGTCGATCAAAGGAATGCTGCTCCTCGCTGTGATAACCGAAGTAAGGATTCGGGAAAACATTGACAAGGTCTAATTGATTTTGTGTTTGGCGATTGGTGAGGGTCTCAGTTCCGGTGGCCTGGAAGCGGTAGCGATCAACCCCGGGTTGAATCGGATTGTGGAAGTTTATTCTAACAATATCACCGTTATCGAAGAGGGTCCTTTCAATATTAAACCAAAACATCCAGCCGATTATATCCGAGTCCGTATCGGGGTCCGCCTGCCAATCCGGATCATAGGGCTTATAGACCGGCATAAAATATATGCCCTTAGTTATTTTTATTGCTCCGGTGGAATCATCGGTTTCGAAAATTGGCCGGTAACCGGAAGTTTGGTAAATAGCCAGGTTGATCTGGGTGCTGTCTTCAGCCGACCAAAGTTCAAATGGTACCCAAATGGTATCGGGTGCCTGCACGCCTGGATCATAATAGGTGGCAATAGAGCCGTCAGTGGTACAACGTAGTTCGATGTCACGACTGAGATCTGCCATACTTGGTATACCGTCGATGTAGGTGAGGTATTTGCCAATGAAACTAGTCCAGTAACCGTTACCTATCATTGGGTTGATGCCGCCAAACACAATAATGGGGGTCAAAGTATCGACATTAGTGATCACTGTCTCATTGGGTTCGCGCGGAGGCAGTAGATAGGTATTTTCACTTGTTAACAGCAAGCCATCACTCATGTCATAGGCCGGGTAGATATGGGCATGGTCGCTGTAGGGATTATCAGAAAGTGCTACTATATATTCCGGTGTGGCAGGGAAGCTGTTTACACCGGTTAAAACGGTATCTGACTCATCCGTGTCGACCAGATACCATAGAGTTGTAATGCTGTCAACCGCAGCAAAAGAAATTTCATAGGTGTGATTGTTTAGCTGGTAAGGATCGATTACCCGGGGCTGGAAAATAGCGTCGGATCGTCCCTCAACATGATCGACTTTCAGAACATCAAGATGGTTAGTAACCAGATCGGTTCCGATGCCGGTCTCACTGGGTACGGCCCGGACGGATTGAATGGGGCTTTCGAGCGTCTTAGGCGCGCCCTCCAAATTTACCAGATAGGCTGATACGCCGAAGTAGTATTCCCGGTAATTGAGCAAATTCTGGTTAGTCAGACTGTCGCGGGTGATTTCAAAATAATGCTCGATCCCCGCGTCGGTGCCAAATTGAACCGACTCGGTGACAATGAGCCCAAGCTCAGGATCCAATACCTGATCTATAATAGTGTGAATTCCATCGATTTTATCCAATGTTGCCAGTCTGTGCCAGGGACCATCAGGGGATTCACCCTGATAAATATTATAACCCTGAAAACGGTAGTCCAGAATAGTGTAGGATTCAATCAGGTCGGCATTGGCCTCCCATGACAGGACAATTTTTTTATCAAGGTTAGCTACAGCAACCTGGGGACACTTGAACATTGTAGGGGCATTAAATCCGGCGTCAAAGAAAGATTGAATGATCCGATTCGAGTATTTATAGGCAGTGACTGAGTTTAGGGCGTCCGTACCCCGGGCAACAGTGATTGCGGTGATTATTTCCTGCTCTTCACCCGGAGCCATAGTAAATGGTCCTGAGCTTAACATATAGCGCCGGTCTCCGGAAGGATGCCGATCCGAATCAAGCCAACCGGTCCCCGTCACCGGATCACCATTTGCCACAAATACACCAGGCTGACCGGTATTGGGATCGGTATATGGCAGGCCAGTTATACCAACCCGGCCATTCATGAAATTATAGTATTCTTCTGCTGTCTCAGGATCCCCATATTCACCCCTAATAATTTTGATAAATGCAGTCATTGGCAGGACACGTTTATCGGTC
>JABMPO010000323.1 GCA_013203015.1 Fidelibacterota bacterium | reverse complement strand
GAAATTGACACTTTTTTGTTGACGTCCAAACAAAACGTGGAAGAATTGGTTGCCCAGCATCAACGCTGTGGAACCACTGCGATTCAATTATGTGACTCGCTGCAATCCCGGGATTTGAAGAAACTGAAACAACAATTACCAAATGTGAACCTGGTGCAGGTCCTGCATGTTACCGGACCGGAAATTTTTAATCAGGCCAGCGAACTGGAACCGTTTATCGATGCTTTTTTACTCGATTCAGGCAATCCTGCTGCTGAGCTAAAATCCTTGGGAGGCACAGGTCGTACTCACAATTGGCAAATCAGCCGGGCGATCTGCCAGGCGGTTAAGGTGCCGGTTTATCTCGCTGGCGGGCTGAATTCGGATAATGTGGCTGAGGCTATTGCCACAGTCGATCCTTATGGCATTGATGTTTGTAGTGGTGTTAGAATCAATGACCGGTTGGATAAGGATAAACTGGTAGCATTTATTCAGGCTGTAAAAATAGCCAATCAGATTAATTTGCAGGGATGATAAACAAAATGAAAAATCGTTTGAGTAAACTGCTGTTCGGTTCCATATTGATCTGTATTAGCCTATCGGCCGGTCAATTACCGGAAGGATTTGTGTACATTAAGGATATGATTCCTAATATTGTTTTGGATATCCGCTATGCCACTGATTTTAATTTTATCGGTGAAAACATAGACGGCTACAACGCTCCCGTTGCTATCATTACTGAGCAGGCTGCCGATGCGCTTGCACAGGTGCAAAAAGAATTGAATCAATTTGGACTTGGCTTGAAAATCTATGATGCTTATCGTCCCCAGCAAGCCGTAGACCATTTTGTGCGCTGGGCGGCAGATTTCGCTGATACGCTAACTAAAAAGGAATTTTATCCCACCCTGACCAAACCGGTGCTCCTGGAAGAAGTTTATATTGCAACTCGTTCCAGCCATACTCGCGGCAGTGCGGTGGATTTAACGATAGTACCTTTTCCGGTGCCGGATCAATCAAAGTTTGATATATTAAACCAGTGCGACTGCTCCCGGGGGGCACGGCGCGGTAATCTCGATAACAGTATCGATATGGGATCGGGATTCGATTGTTTTCATGAAATTTCGCATACTGCAAATATTTCTTTGCCTCAAGAGCAGCGGCTAAATCGTCTGTTACTCAAATCGATCATGGAGAAATACGGATTCAGGAATTACGCCAAGGAATGGTGGCATTTTAATTTACGCAATGAGCCTTTTCCCGATACCTATTTTAATTTCCCAGTGGAATAATGTTATGAAAATCAGAGAGTATAATCCAAAAAATGATGAAAAATCGGTATTAAGAATTTTTCGGGAAGTCGGATGGCTGACGAGCAAAGAAGAGGAACCGGGGATAAAAATATATCTCAATGGTTCCCGGGCTATAATTGCAGATATTAACGGTGAAGCAGAATGCTTTGCCGGCACGATGCCCGGGGCGATCAAATATTTGGATGAAGATTTACCTTTTACAGCAGTTACCGGAGTAGTAACCAGCCGTGTAGCCCGTAAGCGAGGATTAGCCGCCAAGTTGACCGCTAAAGTAATTGCCAGAGACGCTGCTGGCGGAGCGTTGGTAGCAGGATTGGGGATTTTTGAGCAGGGATTTTACGACCGCCTGGGGTTTGGTTCCGGTGTTTATGAGCAACGGTTCAGTTTTGATCCTTCAAATTTGAATGTTAACCGACCTTTCCGATCGCCAAAAAGAATCAAACCTGAAGATTACAAGCAGGTCCAGCAGGCACTGGTTAATCGTCGTCGGGGTCATGGCAGCATCAATATTTTACAGAATAATTCTGTTCACGCCGAGCTCATATGGATAAAAGGCAGTTTTGGCCTGGGGTATTACGATGGACCAAATGGTGAGTTAACCCATTTTCTATGGATAAAAGGAAATGGTGAATCGGGGCCATATGATATACCGGTGTATGCTTTCCGGACTGGTGACCAATATCTTGAATTGCTGGCATTGCTTAAAAGTTTTGGGGATCAGGTGCGCCTGGTGACCATGCGTGAACCGGCCGGGATTCAGTTTCAGGATTTGATAAAACAGCCATTCAAATTGCGTCAGATGACCTCAAAGTCGAAATATGAGAATCGCTGTCGTTCGTCGTCTTATTATCAGGTGCGGATATGTAATTTAGAAGAATGTCTGGCTCGCACGAAACTACCTCATGGTTCTGTTATATTTAATCTTAAAGTTAGTGATCCCATTTCTGTTTATCTGGATAAGTCTGATTCCTGGCAGGGAATTGCCGGCGACTATGTTGTATCACTGGGTCAGGAGTCATCGGCTACCCCCGGGAAAGATTCGGGTTTGCCTACCTTGCAGGCATCAATCGGAGCCTTCACTCGGCTCTGGCTCGGTGTACGACCGGCTACAGGATTGATGATCACAGACGATCTGGCCGGCCCAGAGGAACTATTGCGTAAACTGGACGTCTTATTTCAATTACCTGAACCCAAACCTGAATGGGATTTTTGATAATTGTAATATATATTATTATTGGTAAAAAAATAATCAGGGGGCGAATTGGAGAAAACTATGGAAAAACCAATTGCAGTTAAGGATATAATGGCGATAGATGTCATAACCTTTATGCCAAAACAAAATGTATTTGAAGTAATTGAATTGCTTCTCAATTCCGGGAAATCCGGTGGATCAGTTCTAAATGAAGACGGAAAAATAGTTGGATTTATTTCCGAAAAGGATTGCCTGAAAACCACAGTTCATTCATCTTATTATGATGGTATGGGAGCCCTGGTTGGAGATTTAATGTCTAAAAATGTTGATACTATCGATGCTAATGAAAGCATTCATGGTGCAGCTCAAAAATTCCTTGATTGTCACTTTCGCCGGTTTCCGGTTGTTCACGATGGAAAGCTGGTGGGTCATTTAAGCCGGAAAGATATTTTGCAGGCAGTACAGTCAATCCCGCATTAATAATTCGAACTACAAACCATAAAAGGGAGTGGACAAGATGAGAAAGATTGCAATCATTTCAATTGCTGGTCTGGTGCTAATTAGTTTGGCTTGTGTCCGATCAATTCACCCGTTGTTTACGGCGGATGATCTGGTCTTCTCAAACGAATTAATTGGTACCTGGATTGATGATGACAAGAATACCTGGACTTTTACAGCCATTGATTCGAATAGCTATGATTTGGTCGTTTCCGAAGAAGGCCATCCGGCACAGTTTAAGACTCACCTGGTGAAATTGGGTGATCATCTGTTTCTGGACACCTATCCATATGAGCCGAGTATTGATAATGATTTTTACAAATTGCATTTGATCGGTGCCCACCTATTTGCCCGAATGGAGATTTTTTCCGATAGCTGCCGGTATACAATGGTAGATCATGAATGGTTGAAGAATATCTTATCTGAATCGACTGAAAATCTGGCTTATGAAATGGTGGATGATGCCATAATTCTCACAGCAAATACCGCTGAACTCCAAACCTTTTTCAGAAAATATGCCAGTAACTCTGAGGCTTTTAAAGATCGTACACTGTTAAATCGTAACAAATAGGCCTCTGGCTAAAAACGCCGTGATATTTGTCACGAAGCAGCAAGCCGATCAATCGTTGTTTTCAGTATCAATATTAATTTAATTCGAGTTTTGATCTGTATACATAAGTTAATAATGAATAATTGACTGTTGAGATCGGATCTCTAACCTGATAGCCAATACCTGATAAGCGAAGTGCATATAAAATCTTTAGCATCGATATTGCTAATTATGTCGATTTTTTCCCCGGTAGTCGCTAAAAAGTGGGAAATACCCAATTTTGTTGCCGATACGATTATCGTTACAATTCCAGGTGATAGTTTGTACGAATTTCAGTCAGTTAAATTTGTTCAAGACAATCGCCATGATGTAGGAAAATATTTGGGAATCGGGACCAAAAACAAATGGCACTATATTCCTGTCGATCAATATTATTTATTAAAAGAACCACTGGCTGATCTTGGAAACTGGTATTTTCGTGAAAACGTCGATCAATTTAATGATTACCAGCTGATTGTAGATAATCTGACTTACTGGGTGAATCGCAATACTCTGCGGAAACGTGGTGGGAAATTAAATGGCTATTCCAGACTGGTAGATTCAACTGGAACAACCGTAAAAGATTGGCAATGGGATTTGCGCTTTGATGGTCGCCGTAAAGAAGCCCGGGAAGAACAGCTGGGAGCCCTGATTCAGTCCTGGTTGGACGTCCAAAACCAGGCCTTGAAAGACCCGGATTTCGATCAACATATATTACCATTTGATTATCGCCGTTCATTGATTTTCTGGTCTGACTATATCAGTTTGCAGGACGGATATATCATAGATTTGCGGTTATCCCTGGATTACCCAGTGGATGAATTGGAATCATATCAACGAGGGATCCGCGGGTTATATTTCCGCAGATCTGCGGTTTTGGAATCGATTGGTCTGAGAAGTAAAGATGTCCAGTGGTATTTTCGCAAAGGTGATGTTTTCCTGATTCGTTGTGGTATCACTGGTCGATTTGGATTTAACAGCATCAATTCCGATGAATATGATTTTGTGGATTGGTGGAACATTTTTATGCTGAATATCAGTGGTGTTGCCAGTATTGAATATCGTCCCCGCTATTATCGCGGAATATTTACCGGAATCGGCATGTTTCATTCATTCAATATTTTACCGGAAATAATCGATCGCTATGAACCGGGATTATTGATCACAGCAGGGGTGATTTTACCGTGAGAAACTGGTTGCTATTTGCTATCCTGGCAGTGGCGGTCATGCAGGCCGCAAATGTTTCCGGATATGTCGCTGATCAGGAATCCGGAGAAACAATAATTGGTGTAAACGTACAGGTTGTGGGAACGGGTTTAGGGGCTGCTACAGACCGGAACGGGTTTTTTACAATAACCGGAATCCCATTCGGTGGTTATCAACTTCGGTTTTCCCACATAGCCTATCAGAATCGGCAAATGGATATTGAAATTGCTGGCGATGACATTTACCTTGCGACGATTAAGATGACTCTGGCTACTGTTAAAGGCGAATCGGTTACAGTTACCGGCAATCGCGGGAAAATTATTAAACGCGATATGGATATTGCCAGTTTTGAAGTTGATCCGGTTGTTTTACGGGAAGTACCAACCTTGGGACGTGATGTTTTCCGCTTGGTTCAGTTTTCGCCAAGTACCACAATATCTGATCCCATATCACCACTGTACTATGTACGGGGCAGCGATCCCGGCGAAAATCTAGTACAATTGGACGGCATGACGATCTATAATCCCCAGCATATGCTCAGTCTGCAGGCAATTTTTAATCCTTATGCCATCAAGAATATTGAAATGCTGGTTGGTGGCTACGATGCCGAATTCGGCGGGCGAAATTCTTCCATCCTGTATATTTCGTCCCGGGAAGGTCATCAGGATCAGGTTAAAGGTGAATTCAAGCCCTCCACTTCAGGATTCAATGGAGCGGTGGAATTTCCTGCTCCCATAGGTGGTACGGCAATGCTGTCGGGGCGGATATTGACATCCCTGCTAAACCGGGTATTGATGAATATGCCGAATTATATGGGCGATTTTAACGGTGCCTGGCAGAATACGATTGGAAACACAAAAATCCGATTATCCACTTTCTTTGCCCGCGATTACATGGATTATGATTTTCATCGCTTCAGTATCTATTTCACACAACCCTATATGAAAGACTACAGCTTTGGATTTTTATCCGATGCCACCAATCTGGCTGCTGGTATCAAAACACGAACGATAATAACCCCCAGCCTGGTTGGTGAATCACATGTCTATTTTTCACGATTCAGTGTTGAAAATAATAATTTTTTCAGCTTTAGCGCCTTTGATTCAATTCAGAATATTGATGTTGTGTTGAAGTACAATACAAAAATCATCAATCGTATTTCTGATTTCACTGCCAAGGCTAATCTGACTTACCTGGGTTTTTGGAATCAAACCCTCAAACTGGGAATCGAGAACAGCAATTATAATTTCTATAATGATGCAGGGATTTTCAGTGATAAATCATCGATCACTGATGTCAATTCGGCGCTGTTGTCGATCTATTTTCAGGATAAGCTTGAACTTGGGCCAGTGCTGATTAAGCTGGGCTTAAGGGAGGCGCGATTCCACCGGGATTCCAAATGGCGGATCGAACCCCGGGCGTCCATGGCCATTAAATTGGGGAATTCGAAACTGAAGGCTGCCTGGGGTCGCTATCACCAGTTCATTACCACCATGAATACCCAGGATGTTGAGATCAGTCAGTACCTTGATTATTATTTTCCTCTGCGAAACGTGCAGCCTCTGACATCTATTCACTATATTCTTGGATTGGAAGGTCACCTATCCCCTAAACTGGATTACACTATTACAGCATACTATAAGGATTTACCGGTATTGTATCGATTTGATTATAATTCTAACGCTAGTTCGATTTTTTCTTATGGCACAGCGCTGGAGCAGGGATCCGGGCAGGCACATGGAGCGGAATTGATGATCCGCGGTGATTGGAACAGATTTTCTGGTTGGACCAGTTATTCATGGTCACGTTCCACCCGCAGTTATCCGACGGTTCAAAACGGTCGGGAGTTTTTATACGATGGTGACCAGACGCATAATCTAAAAGCAGTACTATTATATAAATTAACCGAAGATATTACCGCCAGTACTACCGTGAAATTCAGCTCCGGATATCCGCGAACCTGGGAAATTGGAAACTACAATCATTATACTTACGATCCGTTGTCGAACACAGTTGGCGTATTTCCGGAACCATATACACCGGTTAAAAATAATTATCGCTATCCGGCACGATTGGAAATAGATATCGGTTGGAAGAAGAAATTGCGCAGTGGCTTCGGTTATTATCTGGCGGAATATATCGGGTCGGATGAATCATATTTCACCCTATCCATATCAAATCTTCTGTTCTTGCGCCGTAATCCCTACATGTACATCTATATTCCCGAATATGGTTACTATGGCTATGATATTGCCTATTTCCCAATGGTCAGCGCTGGCTACAGCATAAAATTTTAGGGATGTTAGAAATGAAGAAAATATTTGTATTGATTTTCATTGCCCTGATTAGTTGTGATCTGCCGCAGGATCCAGGACCCATGCCAACCGAGATAATCCAGTCCGAATATATTCCCGGTCTCAATATTTTTGGTGTGTTGCGCAACGATGGTATTCCCGGCACATCATTTTTCCGGGTGGAACGATCCTGGGAAACCGAGGAAGCAACTATGGAATTTGTGGTAACAGTCGAAAATGCTACGATAACCATCGCCAGCGATTCCTCTGCTTGGGATTTTACTTTCACCATTGATAGCTTACACGGTGAAATTTATGCCAATCCTGATTTCTCACCAGATAAACAAGTTCAATACCAATTGATCGCTAATGCTCCGGGATTACCAGAGCTTACCGGTGAGGTTACAGTACCCGCCATTCCCATGGTAGATACAAGTTCCATATTAATTGAAAATAATGTATTTCAAGTTTCCATTGCCGGGCAGGCAGAAATCGAAATGTATGACATTGTTGTCATTTCCGATTATAATTCGATCACTCAACGTTACCTCAGCAACGGTGATACTTTGATTGCAGAAGTGAATTTATCAAATCTGATTGGTGAGCCGGTGGGACTGGCAATTTATGCTTATGAAACAAATCTGACTCAGTATCAAACCAGTACCATGACAATCAAACCGCAAACCTATCATGAGGCGGTAAATACTGTGATGGGCGGGTATGGTTGTTTCGGGGCTGTGTCAGTATTTACATTGCCGATCAATTGATCTATATTCGCAGCAGATTTTAGCCAATATACTAAGCGAGATTTAATTATGATTGGAATATGGATCGGCGTTATATGTGGAATTGTTCTTCTAATAATTGTGGGATTATCGCGCGTTTACAGCGCACCTCAGGTTGGGCATCAAACCACACCGGCAAAGTACGGGATTGATTTCGAAGAAGTTAGGTTTCCCACATTGAATGATAAAACACTTTATGGCTGGTGGATTCCAGGAAGTGACCCTACCAGGCAACCGACAATAATTCTGGTCCATGGTTGGTCTCGTAACGTCGAGCGGATGCTGCCGTATATCAGAAATTTACATGAACGAGGCTTTAATCTGCTGGCTTTTGATGCTCGTCACCATGGCAGCAGTGACCCTGATAAATTTTCATCCATGTTAAAATTTGCCGAAGATATTTCGTCAGCCATAGATTTTATCATTGATCAAATGCAAGTTGATGATCAGAAGATAGGAGTATTGGGATTATCAATTGGCGGTGCTGGTACGATCTACGCTGCTGCCCACGATGACCGCATAAAGGCTGCTGTCACTGTGGGTGCATTTGCCCATCCCGGGACTATCATGAAACTGGAATTTTCCCGGCGATATGTTCCATATTTCCCCTTTGTCTGGTTATTATTCAAGTTTATGGAATTCAGGATTGGTGCCAGATTCGCTGAAATTGCTCCAGTGAATAATATCTCCATTTTAAGGACGCACCTGCTTCTAATTCATGGTGTTCTGGATCAAACAGTGCCGGTTGAGCAGGGAGAATACCTGTACTCGATGTCCAACTCGGATCGCACAGAACTGTGGTTGCAGTCCGAGCGTGGCCATTCAGATTGCCATCAGGAAGCCGGTTTCTGGGATCGGATTGGCACCTTTTTTAAGAAAATCTTTTAAGTATAAAGTATGCCATCCCTTGAGGGATGGCATACTTGCTTCCGATAAAGGTTGAAGCCTTCGCAAGGTTTTATAACTTAATTCTTACAATATATTACTTACTCCATTTCATTGATCCGGTTTAAATTTAATCCGTGGGTAGCTCGATCCTGAAAAAATATAGAAACTTAAAGATGACCATTCCTGTGCTTCTGAGCCTGGCAACTATGGTCTGTGGTCAGGAATTTCGATACAGTAAAATTTACCCCGTACCCGATTTGTCATTTTATCCCGGTGTTCTCACCGGTCTGGATATTCTGCAACAAATGGATTTCGAACCTCTCCAGGGCAAGCGGATTGCGATACTGTGCAACCAATCCGCAATTAATCGTAAAGGTGAGCACCTACTGGATTTTATTAATAGCCAGTGGGATATCACCGTTAAAACTATTTTTACGCCTGAATATGGATTATTTGGCCGCCAGGACGATGATGTGCGCCTCAGCGGCAAAGATGACCTGGATCCGGTAACAGGAGCGAAAATTATCAATCTGTTCGGCCGTTATGTAATCCCACCCAAATGGTCTCTTACCGATGTCGATTTGATTCTAATTGATATCACCGATCCTGGAATTCGCTATTTTACTTATATGACCACGATTACCAAGATGATGGAAACCGCCAGCCGACTCGAAATTCCGGTAATGGTACTGGACCGACCGAATCCGGTTCGAGGTGATATTATGGACGGACCGGTTGTCAGGTTGGGTTATCAATCATTTGTTGGCTACCATTTGGTGCCCATCCGTCATGGTTTGACGGTTGGAGAATATTCATTGATGATCAATGAAATGGGCTGGGTGAAAGACCTAGCTCGGGTAGATCTGACTATCATTCCCATGGTGAACTGGGAACGAAAAATGTGGTATGATGAAACCGGACTGCCTGAAGTCGTGCTGGCTCCGAACCTGAAGTCACTTGATGCGACAATTATGTACATTGGGACAGCTCTGGTTGATGGTACCAATCTCAGTGTGGGTAAAGGTACTGATAAACCTTATTTTCGAATTGGTGCCCCCTGGATTGCCGGGCTATATTTATATGATACCATTCAACAATTGGAACTGCCTGGTGTAAAATTCAGCGCCGTTAGCTTCACACCGCAAAAAATCCAACGGATCGCTGAGATACCAGCTTACACGGGGCAGACCTGCAATGGATTGGAACTTACCATTACTGACCGGGATGTATTCGATCCACTATTAACGGCAGCTTCAATTATTGTAGTGATCGAGCAGCTTTATCCCCACCAGTTCAAATGGAACGGTGATTATATTGATAAGCTGATCGGCTATGATTTGTTACGGATATTTGTGGCACAAAAGAAAAAACCGGAATACTTACCGGCTCGCTGGGCACATGACGTTATCAGATTTGCCGAGTTTCGCCAGCGATTTTTATTGTATTGAGCAATGGTTTCAAAACTTTCTACATTTGCGATATTTGCGGCTTTATTAGGTATTATTAATTGCCAGACTTACTTCACCTTACCGAATAACGCCTGGCGGGCAACGATAGCCGGTTCCGCCAGTTCCGGTAAGTGGGTTGGACATAAAGATTATTCGGGAATAGGACCGCAATTTTTCTATCTCAAAGATTACGGCCGCCAATATTATGATCATCTTCACCCTGATGCCTATTATGACTTACATCATTTAGACTCATTGACAATCAGCACCACTATTTATGGGGACCTGATCAGAGACTTTAACAATTCTGCTTCTGCAGCAGTCTGGGGAGACACTCTGCCGGATTTATCAACTGTTTTTTTCGGTCCTGATTCGGTAATAATTGGTGGGTATTTCAGGAACACAAAATACTCTCGTGTCATCAAGCAGCAGACATTCAAATTAGAGTATGGCGTTTCTAATCGGGTTACATTTTCGGCTGAAATACCATACATTAAAAAACTTGAGGAGCGCCGGCAATGGTTGTGGGAGGGCTCAACCGTACCGGGATTAGCCGAATTTGTCACTTATCATGATTCAGCCCGTGTCCAGTTCGCTGACTTTGCTGAATTTTTCCAGGCTTTCCCAATGAACCCTGACACCCTTTCCATGCTGCTAACGATAAAAGATCGTATATATTCCGACGATGGAATGAATTCCGTTAATCAGGTTTTAGCGGGCGGAAATGATCCGCTGGCAAATGCTATCTTTGGTCCCCGTTACAATCCTTTTAGCGCCAGCGAAGACAGCGCAACAACAATCGACGAGTTGCTGGAATGGTATCTACCGAAATATAGGTCTACAGCCGGGCTTGGCGATATATCATTCAATTTGACGTACCTGCTGGCAGGCAAGCCGGTATGGTCACGCCAGAGTTTTTATTCCGTTTACGCTCAATTTGGATTGCAATTGCCATTGGGAAAAAAACTCAGTCAATTTACCGGCAGCAATTACGACAGCAATAATCGACCGCTGCAGTTTTCCGACCTGGCAATCGGCGCCAGCGTCACCAAATGGTCATTGGCATTCTTTGGAGAATTTTACCGGAATATCGCCGGGAGGTTTGTCAGTATCAACTGGCAGACTGGTATTGGCATAAAAACCCGCGAGTTTATGAATTTCCCGGTTTCCATGTTCGGTACTAATCTCACCCACCCTGATAGCATAATTGCGCAGTTCGGTACTGAATTCGGTTATCAGCCCGGTTGGGAATGGCAGGGTGCTATTAGCGGAAATTTAGAAATCTGGCCGGCACGATTGTGGGTATGTCCCGCATTTGCTTTTTATTTTAAAGTACGGGACAAGTTTTATTCAGTCAATGGAGAATGGGCGGAGTATATGCAATTTCGGCGCTATCAAGATGATATCGTTTTCGACACCCGGATTCTCCAGGCCACCCCTTCGCTGAAAATTATATTTCGTAATCTTCATCCATTAAAAAAAATCGGACCGATACCATTTGAATTTGTAGTTGGGATAGCTCGCCCCATTTTTACCAGGCATAGTTTCTCTGATTTCGCAGTAACAGCGGCAATGACGACTTATTTTCAAGCCTGGTAACAGTTGAAAATAATCTAAAAATATTCCTGAGAATTGTTTAGTTTAGCCGGGTTTGGGGACCCGTAAACCGTTGGAAAAGGAAGGTATCATGACTGAAGAAAAAAAAACAATTTTGGGCTGGGCTTTTTACGATTGGGCCAATTCAGCTTTTGCGACTACTGTAATGGCTGGTTTTTTTCCATTGTTTTTTAAGGCTTACTGGGCTAACCCCACCAATCCAACTGAAAGCACTTTCTACCTGGGAATTGCTAACTCGGTAGCATCAATAATTGTTGCGGCATTGGCGCCATTTCTTGGGGCAATCGCCGATAAGGGAACTGCTAAAAGAAAATTCCTCATAACTTTTGCTTCACTAGGCATTGTAATGACCGGTGGACTTTGGATGGTTGCTCAGGGTCACTGGCAGATGGCAGTAATTTTGTATGTCCTGGCTACAGTGGGATTTTCAGCAAGCAATATTTTTTATGATTCATTACTTCCCAGTATCACATCTAAAAATAAAGTAGACTATGCTTCTTCGCTGGGATTTTCACTTGGCTACCTGGGTGGTGGTGTTTTATTCCTGGTCAATGTAATTATGTACCTGAAACCAGAATTGTTTGGTATACCAGATCCGTCGACAGCCATCAGACTTTCCTTTATATCAGTTGCAATATGGTGGACGGCATTCACAATACCTTTATTTTTGTGGGTTGAGGAGCCAAAGATTAATCAGCCGGTAAGCATATTTAAAGCGATACCGCTGGGGTGGATTCAACTGAGAAATACCTTTAAAGACATAAAGCATCTTAAAGTTGTAGGTATGTTTTTACTGGCTTACTGGCTGTATATTGATGGTGTAGATACTATTATCCGGATGGCTCTCAGTCTCGGAATTGACTTGGGCTTTCCCGATTCTTCTCTAATCATCGCGTTGCTATTGGTTCAGTTTCTGGCATTTCCATTTACGATGATCTATTACAAGTTGTCCACCAAAATTGGGGTGAAAAAGGCAATAATGATCGGGATACTGGGTTATGCTTTCATTACTTTTCTTGGCTATTTCATGCAGACAGTCTGGCATTTTTATGCCCTGGCGGTTTTAATAAGCATGTTTCAAGGTGGTATCCAAGCTTTGAGCCGCAGCATTTATTCAAGAATCATACCTAAAGAAAAAGCAGCAGAATTTTACGGTTTCTATAATATGCTGGGTAAATTTGCTGCTGTCATTGGCCCGGTAATGATGGGTACCATCACCTACGTAACCGGAAACCCGCGATTTGGTATTTTATCAATACTGATACTGTTTATACTGGGAGGATATTTCCTTCTGAAAGTGGATATTAAGGAAGGTGAACGGATGGCTGAGGAATACCTGGCAAAATAGCTGACAGCAGAATCCATCGGTTGATTAAATTAATATAGCCCCCGCGGGGGCTATATTAATTTCACCCTCACTACCAGCAAAGATTGAATTGATGGGTCAGACTACTGCCCCTTGGAGAATCGAGTCTATCATTCTACTATTCCTGATTGGCGGGACTTTGTTTTATTTAGTTGATGAAAAGAAGGGACGAGTCTAAGTAAAATTAGCGGAACAAAACGTGT
>JABMPO010000322.1 GCA_013203015.1 Fidelibacterota bacterium | reverse complement strand
TCTGTGAGTCACGTGAGCTAGATTTTATTAATAAAGTGGGGGTAACCAATAATTCAAAAGACCAGCGGGACTATAGGTCATCGCTTGAGTGAGACATCCATGAATCAACAGTTTTACGATAAATTTAAACAGACTCTGGACGATATACGCAAACTGCTTAAGCGTCCGCTAACCCTCAGTGAAAAGATCCTGTACAACCATTTATTTGGACATTTAACCGGTGATTTGGTACGCGGACAAGATTATGCCGAGTTGCGACCTGACCGAGTTGCCATGCAGGATGCCACCGCCCAAATGGCGCTGCTACAATTTATGATGGCTGGTCGAGACCGGGTTGCCGTGCCTTCGTCAGTACATTGTGATCATTTGATTCAAGCTAAAGTCGGTGCCGATACTGACTTGCAGGAAGCCCTGAACCAGAATAACGAGGTCTATCAATTTCTCGAAAGCGTCTCCCGAAAATACGGAATCGATTTCTGGAAGCCGGGCGCTGGAATTATACACCAGGTGGTTTTGGAAAATTATGCTTTCCCCGGAGCCCTGGTTATTGGAACGGACTCCCATACTGTCAATGGCGGTGGGTTGGGAATGCTGGCCATTGGTGTTGGCGGTGCCGATGCAGTTGATGTTATGGTGGGTATGCCCTGGGAATTGCTGTGGCCTAAGGTCATGGGTGTCAAATTAACTGGTAAACTCTCTGGCTGGGCAGCTCCCAAAGATGTAATATTAAAGCTGGCCGGAATGGTCTCCGCAAAAGGCGGTACCGGTTATATCGTTGAATATTTCGGCGCTGGTGCTGAATCGATTTCGGCCACCGGTAAAGGAACGATTTGCAATATGGGCGCCGAAATCGGCGCTACGACATCTGTATTTCCGTATGATCAGCGGATGGAAGCTTACCTGAAAGCCACAGACCGCAACCAGATTGCAAAAATCACAGCCAATATGCAGGATTATCTAACTGCCGATCCGGAAGTGCTGGACGATCCTGATAAGTATTTTGACAAGGTGATTGAGATTGACCTCGACCAATTGGAACCCCACCTGAATGGTCCCTTCACTCCCGACCGGGCCTGGCCGGTATCGGAAATCAAGACCGCCGTTGAAACCGAAGATTTTCCTGATCAGGTCAGCGCAGGATTGATTGGAAGCTGCACTAACTCCAGTTATGAAGATATTGAGCGCGTTGTCAGCGTAGTCAAGCAGGCTTTGGATATGGGGCTGAAGGCCAATACAGAATTTTATATCACTCCCGGTTCGGAGCAGATTCGCGCCACAATGGAAAAATATGGTCACACGGAAATTCTGCGGAAATTCGGCGGAATCGTGCTGGCTAATGCCTGCGGTCCCTGCATCGGAATGTGGAACCGGGTTGGCGCCGAAAATCTGGAACGCAACACAATTGTCACTTCCTACAACCGTAATTTTGCCCGCCGAAATGATGGCAACCCCAATACACTGGCTTTTGTCGGCAGCCCCGAATTGGTAACCGCTCTGGCCATAGCGGGTAAACTCTCTTTCAATCCTATCACCGATAAAATTGAGAATTCGGATGGTGACAAAGTCATGTTAAAGCCACCGGTTGGTGATGAATTGCCATTGGAAGGATTCGACCGTGGTGCCAACGGGTTGATTCGTCCGCCGGCTGATGGTAGCGATTCAACGGTTCCTATTGGCGCTTACAGCAAGCGCCTGCAGGTACTTACTCCTTTCTCAGCTTGGGATAGACACAATTTGAATGACCTGCAAATCCTTGTTAAGGTACAGGGTAAATGCACTACCGATCACATATCAATGGCTGGACCGTGGTTGCACTTCCGGGGCCATTTGGATAATATCTCCGATAATATGTTTCTGGGTGCAGTCAATGCCGAAACTGGTGACGCTGGAAAAACTCACAATAACCTGACGGGTAAATATGATAGCATCTCCAGTGTGGCACGACATTACAAAGCAAACGATGTGGGGTGGATTGTCATTGGAGAGGAAAACTACGGTGAAGGATCAAGCCGCGAGCATGCCGCTATGGAACCACGTCATTTGGGTGGCCGCGCGATTATTGTCAAAAGTTTTGCCCGCATCCATGAAACTAATCTGAAAAAACAGGGTGTGCTGGCCTTGACTTTTTCCAATCCCGCTGATTATGACCGGATTTGTTCCAATGATAAGGTAAGCATCACCGGACTTACTAAATTTTCCCCCGGCAATCAATTGATTCTAAAAGTCAATCACACTGATGGCAGTATCGAGAATATTAAACTTAATCACACTTACAATGAACGGCAGATTGAATGGTTCAGGGCTGGTAGCGCTTTGAATTTTATTGCCAATAATACTTAGGCTTAAATCATGAAATATTTTGACAATATAGAAATTCCTAAAGACGGTCAACGCATCACCTGGGAGGGTGATAAGCTCAATATCCCAGCTAATCCCATCATACCGGTGATTGAAGGTGATGGTATTGGTCCAGATATCATGAAAGCCACCCGCCGGGTGCTGGATGCGGTGGTGGAAAAAACTTACAATGGTAATAAAAAGATTGCCTGGATGGATATATATGCCGGCGAGATCGCCGGTGAAAAATATAACGGTAATTTTCTACCAGCTGAAACGGTGGAAGCTATTGAGTATTATTATGTGGCTTTGAAGGGTCCTCTGACAACGCCGGTCGGCGGTGGTTTTCGCAGCCTGAACGTTACTTTGCGCCAGTTGATGGACCTCTACGCCTGTGTCCGGCCAGTGGCTTATTTTGAAGGCGTGCCCTCACCGGTGCGGAAACCGGAAAAAATGGATGTAGTGATTTTTCGGGAAAACACCGAAGATGTCTATGCCGGAATCGAGTGGCCTGAAGGTTCCGCGGAGGCTGAAAAAGTGATCAATTTCCTGAATGACACATTTGGCAGCAAGATTCGCAGTGATTCGGGAATCGGCATTAAACCGATCAGCATCACCGGCACTAAGCGGCTGGTGCGGATGGCGATCCAGTATGCTATTAAAAATAACCGTGCATCGGTTACTATTGTGCATAAAGGCAATATCATGAAATTTACCGAAGGCGCTTTCCGGGATTGGGGTTATGAAGTTGCTCGGGAAGAATTTTCCGATCAGACGATCACTGAAGATGAGCTGTGGTCAAAACATGACGGACAAATTCCCGTCGGAAAAAT
>JABMPO010000321.1 GCA_013203015.1 Fidelibacterota bacterium | reverse complement strand
GTTGAAGAATACCTGTATTCGGCAATGGAAGATTATACCATCGAAATTATGATCGATCGTGGACCCAGCGCCCGGAACGTGCAACTCACCGTAGAACCATTTACCCTGATTGGTGCCACTACTCGTCTGGGAAACCTGACTTCGCCAATGCGTGATCGGTTCGGGGTGATTCTGCGTCTGGATTATTATGATCCCAAGGATCTTAATCTGATTGTTCATCGATCAGCCGGAATACTGAATATTGCAATTGACGATGATGGCGCCCTGGAGATTGCCCGTCGTTCCCGGGGGACTCCCCGGATTACCAATCGTATTTTGCGGCGCACTCGCGATTATGCCGAGGTGAAAGCCACCGGCAAGATCACACTCAAAGTCGCCCGGTCGTCCCTGGCCTCCCTGGGAATTGATGAGTATGGATTAGATGATATGGATCGCCGGATACTGTCTACTCTGATTGACAAATTCAACGGTGGACCGGTCGGAGTTAGCTCTCTGTCAGTTGCAGTGGGAGAAGATGCCACTACAATCGAAGATGTTTACGAACCGTACCTGATCAAGGAAGGGTTCATTCAACGTACCACGCGGGGGCGTATCGCTCAGCCAAAAGCATTTAAATTGCTGGGGCGAGCAGAAGACCAGAATTCACAAGAAGGAATATTCCATGATTAATAAAAAACCAAAGTATAAATTAGTTGATTTTGATTATGACCTGCCGGTAGAACGAATCGCCCAATATCCCGCCAAAGTACGCGATCAGGCTAAATTGATGGTTATGAACCGGGCCGATGAAACGATTGAGCATACGACTTTTGCCAATATTGAAAACTATCTTCGAAAAAATGATTTGTTGATCCTTAACCAGACCAAGGTTTTCCCGGCCCGCTTGTTTGCCAGTAAAGATCGTACGGACGCCAAGGTCGAAGTCTTTCTGTTGCGCGAACTTGAAAACGATCTGTGGGAAGTCATGGTTCGCCCCGCCCGTAAAGTTCGAATTGGCAATAAATTGATGTTTACGGACACTTTTCATTGTGACGTGATCGATAATACGGTATCAGGTGGCCGGGTAGTGCGTTTTGAATACGGTGATCAGGATATTTATAAAATCATTGACGATATTGGTATTTCACCACTGCCGCCCTATATTAAACGCGAACCTGAGCCAAATGATAAAATTCGCTATCAAAGCGTTTTTGCCAAGGAACGGGGAGCTGTTGCCGCCCCGACCGCCGGCCTACACTTTAGTGAAGAGCTTATTCAACGAATACGGGATAAGGGTGTCAAAGTTGAGTTTATTACCCTGCATATTGGCTTGGGTACTTTCCGGCCAGTACAGGTAGAAGACCTGAATCGGCACCAGATGGATTCCGAGTTTTTTGAAGTTTCACCCCAGACTGCCATGGCCATCAATGAGGCTCGCGCCAAGCGTCGTAAAATTGTTGCCGTCGGCACGTCTACCGTGCGGGCGTTGGAAACGGTGGTCGTTTCCGGTTTTCAGGTTTCACCCAAACGAAGCTGGACCGATAAATTCATCTACCCGCCTTACGATTTTAAAATGGTGGATGGAATGGTAACAAACTTTCACCAACCCAAATCCACTTTGTTAATCCTGGTATCTGCTTTTGCGGAAAGAGATTTTATTATGCGGGCTTATCAGGAAGCCATCAATAAAAAATACAATTTCCTGAGCTATGGTGACGCAACTTTGATATTATAAGTAGTAATTGGATTCGATTATCGCTAAAAATAAAATCAGTGCCATTATCCCCGCCGCCGGTCATGGCTTGCGATTCGGCGGTAGTATGCCCAAGCAGTTTAAAGAATTTGGCGGGCGGCCGCTGTTGCTTCACACCATGCAGCCATTTATCGCATCAAGTAAAATTGCTGAAATTATAATAGCTGTTCCAGCGGATTGGATCGGGGAAATAAGCGAACTAATGGCTGGCATTGATTGTGATCAAAAAATCGAATTAGTGGCTGGTGGCGAGCGGCGTCAGGATTCGGTAAACAATAGTCTGCAGGCAGTTGCAGCGGACACTGATATTGTTGTCATTCATGATGCAGGAAGACCCTTTGTTACAGAAAAAATGATTGATGATTGCATTAATGCCTGTGAACAGCATGCCGGTGCAATCGTCGCTCTGCCGGCCCGGGATACAGTAAAATCCGTTGCTGCCGGTGGACACCACATCGAGAGAACCATTCCCCGTTCGATAATCTGGTTGGCCCAAACTCCCCAGGCTTTTCAAAAAGACATTTTAGTAGCAGCCTTGCAGGCCGCTGATTCGGAAAATATATCCGGTACAGATGAAGCAGCCCTGGTCGAACGTTTGGGATATGAAGTGGCTGTTGTTGAGGGTACGCCCATGAATATTAAAATAACTTCACCGGAAGACTGGCAATACGCTATTTCAATTTTGGAGCAACCATGATTAAAACCGGAATTGGTTATGATGTTCATCAATTGGCAGACGGGCAGCGCCTGATAATTGGGGGCGTCGAAATTTCATCTAATTTCGGGTCCATTGGTCATTCCGATGGCGATGTTTTATTGCACGCCATCGTTGACGCTCTGTTGGGTGCCGCGGCTATGGGTGATATCGGCCTGTTATTTCCCAGCGAAGACCAGCAGTGGAAGGATGCCGATAGTCGGATTTTCCTGAAAACAGCCATGACAAAAATTCGGGCCGCCGGCTACTTGATCAATAATGTCGATGGTATTGTGATTCTACAGCAACCGAAGTTGAGGAATTATATTCAACAAATGCGTCAAGTTATTGCCAGTATTTTAGGTGTCAATATCGAAGTAATATCGGTTAAAGCCACCACCACCGATCACTTGGGATTTATAGGTGAAAGTAAAGGGATCGGTGCAATGGCTGTGGTGACGCTAAATCAATAATAATTTCTAATAGTATTGTTGTATAAATATAAGTCTCACGCAAAAGTTAATATCGGGCTCCAGATCAGGGACAGGAGGCCGGATGGCTACCACAATATTCACACAATTTTCCAGGAACTGGAATTTCACGACCTAATAACGCTCAATCAAGCCGATACCGGCTGTGAATTGACTGCTGATGTTGCTTGGGTGCCAACCGATAACTCAAATATTTGCGTTGAAGCCTATCTTGCACTAAAAGCGCGTTTTCCGGATTTGCCAGGAGTGCGTATCCAGCTCGAAAAACTAATTCCTGCTGGTGCCGGTTTGGGCGGGGGTTCCGGTAACGGAGCAGCCGTATTAAAAGGACTTAATGAAATGTTCGCTTTGGGTATATCGTTATCCGAGCTTGAACAGATCGCCATACCAATTGGAGCCGATGTTCCATTTTTTATTCGCGGAGGAACCCAACTGGGGGAAGAAATTGGTGATCAATTGACAATCCTGCCGCCCCTGAGTGCCATCTGGTTTTTATTGGTGGTTCCCCCATTCCGAATTAACACAGCCTGGGCTTACAGCCAGGTTAAAAAGCACTTGAACAGCCAGGTTAAGCGAATTAACTTCCGGGGCTTTTTCCAGGGGGAAAATACTCCCTGGGAG
>JABMPO010000320.1 GCA_013203015.1 Fidelibacterota bacterium | reverse complement strand
CCTTTTTCTTCGGCAATCTGCCGGGCTTCATTTTTCACTTTAGTCACTAGTTTGCCGGAATTTTCAGCACCAACGCCCAGTCTGGCATGGACCATGATACCACCGGTTTTGGTAGTTGATACATACCATTCACCGACATTGTTTTCGGACATCCTGATAGCAGCGGTCGGGCAAACGCGGGCACAATAACCACAACCTTCGCAGCTTAACTGATCTATCATAAAGCTGTCGTTTTGAAACTTAACGGCATCAAAACGGCAGACCTCTTCGCAGAGGCCGCATTGGTTGCACAAGCTTTGATCAATGTCAGCCAGTTCACCGCTAAAAAAATCATCCCGCTCCTGAAAATCTGGTTGCAACAGCAGGTGTAAATCTGCCGCATCCACATCACAATCGGCGGTAACCACACCCCGACCCCCCAGATAAGCGAAAGCGCCAGCGAGGGATGTTTTCCCCGTACCACCTTTGCCGGAAATGATAACAATCTCTTTCATACCCATTCACCTGCAGTTAATTGATTGAGTACCTGGCTGATCATTTCCAATTCCCGTTTTACTGCAGGTATATTTTTGTAAATCAATTCCCCCCGTGAATACATTTCGGCAATGTGTCGGTCATTAGGAATTCTTACCAGCAGTGGGATATTGTTTTCCTGGCAATAAGTGAGAACAGCATCGTCCCCAATGCCAAATCGGTTGAGAACGATTCCGAATTGTTTTCCTAATTTCCTGATCAATTCCACTGCCAGTTTCAGATCGTGGAGTCCGAAGGGGGTCGGTTCGGTAACCAGGATTACGAAATCGGCATCTTTCACTGCTTCAATTACCGGGCAGGAAGTGCCGGGCGGTGAATCATAAATTTGCAGCAACTTGCTGGAGAAATTTTCGTCAATATACTGTTTAGTCTGATTGATTAAAGGAACCGCATGCTCCTGTCCAATCTCCAGACGGCTCTCAACAAATGAAAGATTACCAAATTGGAATTGTCTTAATTCCCCCATTTTTTGGGGCTTCATTGGCAGAGCTGAATCGGGACATAGTTCCGAACAGGCATAACAACTATGGCATAAATCGGGGAAAACTATAATTTGTTGCCCTAATTGAAGCATAGCATTAAAATTGCACACATCCTGACAAAGACTGCACAATGAGCAAGAACCACTCCAGGATGGAATCATCTTGAATTTTTCTTCAGTATGTAAAGCTTTACCGCTGAAAAATAAACCCGAGTTGGGCTCTTCCACATCAAGATCGACCAGAATCACCGGGTTTTTCTCTGCCAAATAACTGGCCAGGTTAGTGGCTATAGTGGTTTTTCCGGTACCACCTTTTCCGCTGGCAATCGCAATTTTCATTTTTCCATGTTCCGTATTCTACCGTTCAATACCTTCGCCCGGGTATCATTACTACCTCTGGAAGCAGGTTTTATTTATACCATTTTTCTAACAGTTATTCCAACACCAGGGTGATTCTGGAATTAGTTATCTTTTTTAGTTTTCGAGAGCTGCCGATCCAGTTCGGCTAATCGCTGCTTTAAAATGGTAATTTCATTTTCGAGGTTATCTTTTCCGGGTGTGTCCGGAAAATTAATTTCGCTGGCAGGGCCAAAACCACGTCGGAACCCCAGACCCCGACCGCGACCAAAACTGCGACCGCTGTTTCTTCCGTAGCCACCAGGTGCTAAATTGTATTCTAAATGATTACCACTCGCACAGTTTCCCATTCTACGACCGGTTAGTGGACCTACACCATCCGGACCGGTTCGATTTCTTCCCGGCATAATTATTTTCCTTTCCTGATATTTTGAGCAATTTGTTACCGGCAGCCTTTATGACCATTATCTTTATTGTGATAAGCATGCTGCTTGCAGGCATTTTCATCGGTGGCTGCCTGAAGGTGACCGTTTTTCCACAGGTCCAGCGCATTTTGGACACTGCCGCTGGCACCTACATAGACCATTATTCCCATATGTTCGAACATCTGCACGGCCCGACGGCCCAGACCCGAGCAAATCATTACTTCAACCCCTGCCACCTGCATAATTTCCGGCGGGTATCCTTTACCGCCCATATGTTCACTGGTATTTTCGATTACTTTAATTTCATTCGATTCAGAGTCAATAATTGTATAGGTTGGCACGCGACCAAAATGTTCGCCGATCATATCTTTCAATCCAATGTTACTCATGGTGGGCATACATACTTTCATCTCATCTTTCCTTCTAGTTTTGTTTTTGTTTTAGCAGATCGTGGTGGTAGGAATCCTCACGCATCATTTTACTATCACATTTCGGACAACGCTCTTCCTGGCAAGGGATACCCTGCTGATGAGGTATTTTTGTTTTACACTTGGGACAAAAACAAAAGCCACCAGCACCCATCCTTTGTGATTTTTTTACAGGCATAAATTCACCTCCTCCAATAAAAATTGCTTTACCGTTAATCAGAGCATCAGCCACCTTTTTATGGGCAGAAATAATGATTCTGCCAAACGTTTGCCGCGATATATTCATTTTCTCGGCTGCTTTTTCCTGATATAGCTCCTCCAAATCCGCCAGACGAATTGCCTCGAGCTCATCAATAGTCAAATTAATTTGCTCCAAACTGCCGACTGGTCTGCCCTGGGGTTTGAACATGGTGATGTTCGGTTCATGTTCAACCCACCGACAGTGAAGAGGTCTTCCAGCTCTGTTTCGCTTATTTTTCATGGATAATATTAAGCATATGCCCATAAACTATAAAAGGTATTTATCCATTTTTCTAATATTCTAATGCGCGGGATTAGTGCTGCATTTTCACCTGAATGATTCGTAACATCAGTTAGTCTGAAATAATAAATGCAACTGCACAGGAGGGGTAAGTGCTGCTAATCAATCCCAAAACCGCCACTTTTGATCACCTGGATCCGGAAACCGCCAAACTACTGCGCAAGACCGTTCAGTGGTTCGAGACCAAGGGTAAAGCCAGTATCAAACATGATGACCACGAGCGGATCTGGTATGACGATTTCCTGGAATTTGTTAAACAGGAGCAATTGTTTGCCACCTTCCTCACCCCCAGTCAATTCGGTGGCATAAATCAGCGCTGGGATACCTATCGTAATTGCGCTCTGAATGAAGTTCTGGGTTTCTACGGTCTGGCCTATTGGTACACCTGGCAGGTAACGATACTGGGATTGGGACCGATCTGGATGAGCGATAATCAGGCAGTGCAAAAGAAAACAGCCCGACTCCTAAAGGAAGGTGCCATTTTCGCTTTCGGTCTCTCAGAAAAAGAACACGGGGCTGACATCTATTCTTCCGATATGCAGCTTAAACCCCAGGCTGACGGCACCTACCTGGCCGATGGTGATAAATATTATATCGGCAATGCCAATAAGGCTGCCCTGGTATCGACCTTCGGGGTCCTGGATAATTCCAATGATTATGTCTTTTTCGTCGTCGATTCCCAGCATGACAATTTCGAATGCATCAAGAATATCTGTAATTCACAGAATTATGTGGCCGAGTTCGCCCTGCATGATTACCCGCTTACTGACGCTGACCTGCTTGCCACCGGCCGGGCGGCCTGGGATATGTCCCTGAATACGGTCAATGTGGGTAAATAT
>JABMPO010000319.1 GCA_013203015.1 Fidelibacterota bacterium | reverse complement strand
GGTGGCCGAGTGGCTGAAGGCGCACGCTTGGAAAGCGTGTGTGCGCTAACGCGTACCGTGGGTTCGAATCCCACCCTCTCCGCTCACTGGTTCGAATTTTACAAAACGTAGTCCTGCAAGGACATAGTTGTGCCCGCCCTCCATGTCAGGCGTAGTCATTATAGATGACGTAGACTGATCCGCCACCCTGCGCCCCGAAAAGCAGTAGGGATGCTCCGCTTTTATTATACTGAGTTACATACCGCTGTCGATCATATTCTCTAAATTAATGTACTTAGAATTAGATAGAGCAATGATGCAAAGGATATTATATCCCATGTAACAAGGTAACATGTGTAAGGTCCTTAATTTTCATCCTTATTTCTGGCCGACCACCATTCTTTTACATGTGAACCTACCTCGATAGCAGTAATAACAGCTAATACTCCACCAGCAATATACTGTAGCCACTTGCTCTCACCATTTCCAATAGGAGGTTTAATCTTGGCTTCAATCTTGCTTTTATCTGGATTGTATATCCACTTACGTGGAGATTTTTCTAAAATATAATCGTCAATGTCAGATACATCGACGTCTTTTATTTTTCTTATATCTATATCAACAGATAGGAGGTTATTATCATTATAATAATCTATCTTTTCTTCCACACATGGGTTAGAGAAATAAATTTCAATGAAAAACTCGCCGACACTACTAATACACTTTGCATCACATTCAAAATCTGAATTTCCTATTCTTAAATTCTGTTTTTTTCTATATACTTTAGAAAATTCTATCTTTTTTTTCTTACCATTTCGCTTAGGGGAATATATATATTTCTTCTCCTGAATTAACATAGTGGCATATTTGTGAATAATACCTTCACCACCCGAACAGGATTCATTTCCACTTTTGTGGGCAAACGAGCTCAGTCTGGTGGTACCATCTTTATTTTTAGCTTTACCAATCCGAGGAATAAGCACTTCATTGCATTCATCGCAAGTGTATATCAAATATCTATTATTATTATTAATACTGTTAATCGAAACTGCTTCATCATCATGAATTGCAAATAATATTGGTTTTCTTATTAGATTAATCTTCATGTTAGATACACTCCAATTTTATCCTTCACCAATAGTGTTTAGAATTCTATTTGTCAGTGCTTTAATAAATTTTTCGGGATCATCAGGATTCCATTTAGTTAGTAAACGGTGGTTGATATCAAAATGGGGACTATGACCTTCCTTACAAGTTGGAATTACATCCTTATCAAGTCCTAAAGCAAACCCGGCTTCAAAATAAGCTCCATTATTATCTGACGACAAATCTGCAATTAAAAATTTGCTTTTTCTAATTTGGAGATACATTTCATCATCGATGATTACATTATGATCGTGTCCTTTTAAACACATTGGTGAATAACCTGCTTCTTTTATGGCCGCTTTTATCCATTCAATTAAATCATTGAACTTGGGATCAAAATCAATGGCAATGAATCCCTGTGAACTATCAACACCTCTAATATTTTCGTTAAAGAATGACCAGCCTCGGGGCGTAATTATCAACCCTGGGTGGTGATTAAATGTCCTAAATGAACCATACCCCTCTTCTAAATATTTCTTTTCCTTTATTAAAAAACTATCTATTAAACCCTCTATTTCAGAATATTTAAATGAATGGCTTTGAGAATACGCACGTAAGACATATTTAAAATCTGTAGCAAACTGTTTATCATAGAATGATGCTTTTGATGGCAAAGCAGAGGGAGCAAATATATATGTTAGAAATTCGATTAATTCAGCGTAAGGAATTACTGATCCAATTTCTTGATTGAGATGTGCTAGATATAAAAATAGATTGTCCGCTCTTTCAGCGGGATTTGGTTTTACTAAATATTTTACAGTATCGTTGAAATTTATATTACTTAACGTTGTGTGTTTCTGTAGTGATAAATAATTTGAAAGACATACTCTTTCATCTGATGTTGTAAATTTTTTATTAAAAGAAACAAATAACTGCTCAGAGATTGTAAAAGACCCACACACAAAACACTGATACTCAAAACGTTCGTTTTTCTCTTTTTTTGTGGTCGCGAACTTTTCACAGACTGGACATTTTAAATATTTCATGCTTTCCCTCTTTTATAATTAAGCAAAATTACTAAATTTCAATTTATCATACCCCATGTAATACCGTTTTCAACCAATACTTCTAAATTATATTATTGTTGAAGTTAGGCGAGCAGCCTAGATTACTTAAAATCCCTCGCCCTCAAAAGTTTATCTGCCGTAGCGAAGCGTAGGCAGGCGTGACAGTTAAAACCAACTACAACTTCAGCATAGCCTGGTAAACTATGACCCGATATGCTTGGGACTTTGGATGACAAAGCCACCAGAGCATTAATTTATATATTTCTACATTTTAGACCAGCATGGTGAATTGATTTCATTTTTGACTGTAAATTTCCATTTCTTTTAATCAAATAGTAAACGGTTTTCTTAGCAGAAGACCAAACTCAGAGCTAATTATGAAAAATTTATCGCCGGTTGAACGAAGTTTTTTTGGTAACTCAAATCGCAAAGAACCGACTTCCAAAATCCCCTACATTGTGGTAGAGAATTTTCCTAAACTGGGATTTTTTACGGCCCTGCGGTTCCTCGAATGGGTCGGCGAAAACCCGGAAGGGGTCATCAGCCTGCCGACCGGCAAAACTCCGGAATATTTTATCAGATGGGTTAATCATTTATTGGGAAACTGGAATGATAAAAGTCTTACGACTTTACGCCATGATAATGGCTTAACCCTGAAAAATAAACCGGCCCTGAACGGCCTGCATTTCGTTCAAATCGACGAATTTTTTCCCATCGATCCGAAACAGCATAACAGCTTTTTCCACTATGTTAATGAATATTACATAAAAGGTTTTGGCCTCGATCCAAAACGGGCACAATTAATCAATTCCAGTCAGATTCCCACGGTCGAAAATCTACCATTGGAATTTATTTTTCCCGATTATCGGGTCGATCTGTCATTGAGGTACCGCGATTGTAGTAAGGAATTGGAATGCCGGCAGCAAGCAACAATATTTATGGTGGACCAGTGGTGTTCGGAATACGAGCAGCAGATCAGGGAAAAGGGTGGCATTGGATTTTTTCTGGGAGGAATCGGACCGGATGGACATATAGCTTTTAATGTGCGCGGTTCGGATCATAATTCGACTACCCGTTTAATGGAAACAAATTTTGAAACTCAGGCCGCCGCTGCCGGTGATCTGGGTGGAATCGAAATATCCGGTAATCGCTTGGTTATCACAATTGGCCTGACAACAATTACTGCAAATCCGGCTGCTACCGCTATTATCATTGCCGCTGGGGAAGCTAAAGCGGAAATCGTTAAAGAATCTCTGGAAAGTGATCCCAACATCCGTTTACCCGCCACGGCTATTCAGCAATTAGTCAATGGCCGGTTCTACCTGACCCGAGGGGCGGCCTCCAACCTCACGGATAGTCTTGATGAGTATTATTTTGAGGGGAAGTGGGTGCCGGAAAAAACCAAACGATCGATTATCAGATTAACACAAAAACTAAATAAATATGGTCACCATCTTACTGTCGATGATTTGAAATCGGATCGCTATTGCAGTCAGATACCAAATCTCAATGACAAAACTGTTGCTGAAGTTCTGGTTGATTTGGTCAGCAAAATTGACCGTGGTTTGGATCTGCCGGTCGATCAGCGAATCTACCACACCGGTCCCCATCATGATGATATTATGCTGGGCTACGCTCCCCAGGTTATGCACCTGGTCCGAACACCCCGCAATTACCATCATTTTTCGATACTGACATCCGGTTTTACATCGGTCACCAATGCCTATGTTATCTCGGTACTTAGTGAGACTTTAAAACTATTGCAGGGCGGTTTAATTCAGATGACCAATTATCCTGATTTCTTTGAGTCGGGCTATAAATTTAAACGCGACAAAGATGTCTATCATTATCTGAATAAAATCGCCTCCAGAAATCCCGCCGGCCAAAAACGCGGATTATGCCATCGGGTAGTGCGAGCGCTGGTGGAAATCTATGCCATTGATTCAAAAAACGAACTGGCATCCAAAATTGGTGACGTTATTACTTACCTGGAAAATTGTTACGATGGGGAGAAAAACCCCAGCAAGATTCAGCGATTGAAGGGCATGATACGCGAATTCGAGGAAGAATTGGTATGGGCTCATCTCGGTGTGCGGGTGCAGGATGTGAGCCATCTCAGGCTGGGGTTCTATACGGGGGATGTTTTTACGGAACAACCCGATAGAAAACGGGATATACCACCCATCCTGGAGCAATTGCGAACCTATAAACCAACTGTTATCACTCTGGCTCTGGATCCGGAGGGTAGCGGACCCGATACCCATTATAAAGTACTACAGGCAATTGCCGAGGCCGTCCGCGAATGGCAGAAAGAAGCCGATATTAACGATCTGAAAATTTGGGGCTATCGAAATGTTTGGTACCGATTTAATCCGGCCGATGCTGATATTATCATTCCGGTTTCACTGAACTCATTAGCGGTGTTCCAGTCAATGTTTCTCGAGAGTTATTTGAGTCAGAAGGAGGCTTCTTTTCCCAGCTACGAATATGATGGGCCTTTTAGTGATTTAGCCCAGCGAATCTGGGTCGAACAACACCAGCAACTGGAATTACTATTGGGGAAAGATTTCTGGTATCAAAACGAGCATCCCAGATTGCGAGCATCGCACGGCTTAATTTTCCTGAAAGAACTCACTGTAACTGAATTCCTCAAAATGGCGCGCAATTTAGAAAAATCGATGGAAGGGCAAATTAGTTAATCGAGGGGTTAATAGCCTTAAGCTGAACAGACATTAGATTTTTCATTTCTTTTTACTGGTTGCATCGCTCCTGCGTTGCAACACCAGAGTTAGCAATTAATCACGGGCTATTGGTATGACTTCAATCTTTCAGGAAAGAGGGGGACACATGGTTTTTTTACTTGATTAAGATGTATAGACAAGTTAACATCGATACGACTACATGAGAGTACAATGGACTTGATCGAACACTTTATTCAAGCGGCACAACAAAATCCGGTCCGAATTGTATATCCCGAAGCCCATGATGAACGCATTTTACGGGCTGCTGTTAAAGTATCAGAATTGAAAATAGCTCGACCGATTTTGGTGGGGGAAAAGGCCGAGCTTACCGGCCTAGCCGATGGTCTGGGGATTAATCTTGCAGGAGTTGAAATCCAGAATAATCAAGATGCTAGCCTGCTGGATACTTATGCTGAATTGTACAGCCAACGCCGGAAGGTCAAGCCAACTATTGCTCGGCGATTGATCAAGAAACCGTTATCATTTGCCGGCATGATGGTCAAAGCGGGAGCCGCCGCTGGAATGGTTGCCGGCGTAGCCAACGCCACAACTTCCGTCATTCAGGCCGCATCGCTGACGATCGGTTTTGAACCGGGAATATCTACTCCTTCAAGTTTTTTTATTATGATTATTCCCGATTATTATGGACAAATAGATTATCCAATTATATTTGCTGACTGTGCCGTGAATATTGATCCCACTCCTCAAGAATTGGCAGAAATAGCTATCGCTTCCGGTGCAAATGCGAAAGCACTACTGGGAGTTGAACCGAGAATTGCATTGTTATCATTTGCTACCCAGGGATCGGCTAATCACATTCGAGTCGATAAAGTTCGTGATACTGTCGCCATAGCCCGGGAGAAAGCCCCCCATTTGTTGATCGATGGCGAATTCCAGGCCGATGCGGCTTTGATTCCCCAGGTAGCCGCCAAAAAAGTAAAAGATAGTCTGGTGGCCGGTTCAGCCAATGTCTTGATATTTCCCGATCTGGATTCAGGAAATATTGCCTATAAACTTGTCCAATATTTAGCTGGCAGCAAAGCCATTGGACCTATTATGCAAGGATTCGCCAGCCCGATTAATGATCTGTCCCGAGGTGCCAGTGTCGAAGATATAATCGCCGTCACGGCCATTACGGTCGTGCAAGCCCAAAACAAATCGACCAGCTACTGAATTGTATGGTAATCAACACAAATGTAACTACCCCGAGCGATGCGAAGATTCTGGTACTGAACTGTGGCAGTTCTTCTATCAAATATCGTTTGTATAGAATGCCAGCTGGCGAAGTGCTTGCCAGCGGATCGGTCGAGCGGATCGGAGCAGGGAATTCCCAGGCCTCCCAGTTGGCCCATGGCCAGGAGCTAACTGTTTGGAGGCCCGTCTCCGATCATAAGGCTGGAATGACCCTGGTTATTGATATGCTGACCAATATTGAAAAAGGGGCGATTGCTGATTTGTCGGAGATTGATGCCTGTGGGCATCGGGTAGTTCATGGTGGAGAATCGTGCACGGGATCCGTTTTAATTGATTCCCGGTTAGAGGCAGTTATCGAAGAGAATTTTGATTTGGCTCCGTTGCACAATCCACCCAATCTGACCGGAATACGAGCTGCCGGAGAATTGTTCGGTGACATTCCGCAGGTGGCCTGTTTTGATACCGCTTTCCATCAGTCAATACCGGAAAAGGCTTATCTGTATGGTTTGCCCTATGAATTGTATGAAGAATACCGTGTGCGGCGGTATGGTTTTCATGGAACCAGTCATAGGTATGTTGCACGAAGAACCGCCAGTATTCTGAATCGTCATAAAAACGATGTAAATCTGATTACTTGTCATCTTGGAAATGGTTGTTCAATCGCCGCCATTAATGACGGGAAATCGATCGATACAAGTATGGGAATGACTCCTCTGGAAGGGGTCATGATGGGTACCCGGACTGGTGATCTGGATCCTGAAATAGGCTTTTTTCTGACGCGCAAGGGTTTTGCTCCGGCAGAAGTAAGTCGAATATTCAATAATAAATCCGGTTTATTGGGAATCTCCGGTGCATCCAATGATGTCCGTGATTTGGAAGAAATGGCTGCTGCCGGTCATCGGCGGGCGGAACTGGCATTGGAAATATTTGCCTATCGGATTCGAAAATATATTGGTAGTTATCTGACCATATTGCCAAGCGTCGATGCCATCGTATTTACCGGTGGGATTGGTCAGAATGGCGGCCAGATGCGTGCCCGGATAATAGCTGATCTGGGACACTTAGGTATCGATCTTGATCAGGTCATAAATATTACCGGTCCGGCCGAAAGAATAATCAGTAGTCCTGAGTCAAAAATAAAAATATTTGTAATTCCTACTAATGAGGAAGTGGCTATCGCCAGAGATACTTACAAAATTGGAATTGAAAACCGGATTCCAGAATTAACAAATTGAAAGGGTAAATAATGTCTGACACAATGGGAAGAATCAAGCAAGTAACTGCTGAATTATTGGGAATCGATATAAATCAGATCAATGATGATTCGCGTTTTGTGGAAGATTTAGGCGCGGAATCGATTCAATCAATCGAATTAGTTGCGGCATTTGAAGAAGAATTTGATATCGAAATGGATGAAGATGCGGCCTTAGCAGTAACCAATGTCAGTAATGCCGCTGAGTTTATTGATAAAGTAATTGCTGCCGTGTGATTTGTCCGGATATTTCAAATAAAGTGAAAAATAGATTTATCTGCGAGGTATCACATGTCTAAAGCTTTAGCGAATTATTTTATCGATAAAAATTCTCACACACCGATCTATATCCAGGTCCGTGATATTATCGTAAAGATGATAAAAGATAAAAAATTGGTGCCGAGTGCTAAAATTCCCAGTGAAAATGAAATATCGGCTGCATTTAATATCAGCCGCATGACGGTGCGACAGGCTATACGCGAACTGGTTAAGGAAGAATATATTCACATCAAGCGTGGAGAAGGTACATTTGTAAATGATCTGCCATCGCCGCAAATGCTCATTAAGCTGGAGGGGTTCTCGGCAGTGATGCATAAAATGGGCTATCGTACCCATTCTAAAATACTGAAAATTAAAAAAATAACCCATGTTCTGAAGAAATATGAATACGCTTATCGAGGACTGCATGAAAAAACCGAAAGGCCGATTGTTATGGTTCGCCGCTTGCGTTACCTTGAGGATATACCCTATTGCCTCGAGACATCATTTTTAACCAATGTGGTCGGTGAAAAAATTCTGGAGACCGGTTTGGATGAAAATATTTCCATTTATGGTTTCATCGAGCAGCAAGTCAAAATCCATCTTTCAAGAGCCGAGCATATCATTGAACCGGCACTGGCAAAAAATCCCACCGCCGAATTACTGGATATTAAAGTGGGCAGTCCAATTCTATTTGTAAGAGGTACAACCTTTTCAATAGAAAATCGTCCGATTGAATATCTCGAGGGAGTGTACCGCGGTGATAAATACAAGCTTAATATAGAAATAACGAAGTAAACCAGACCGATGGCCTACCAATACCGAGCATTAACCGCAGACGAAATAGAAATATTGACAGCAGGTGCCTCCCGTGCCACTGACTGGACCAAAGTATTGGTAAAATCCGGTTTTAGTCCCAGTGCAATTCGGAATTGCGAGTTTTCCGGTGATATTGCGATCGGGAGTATCGGAAATGAATTAAATCCAGCCGACAATATTCCCCGGCAATCCGGTTTATTTAATGCTCGCTTGCATAATGTTATTGTGGGCGATAATTGCCACCTTGCAAATATTCATGGCTGGTTGTCCAATCTAAAACTCGGCGATTCAGTTATTATTGAAAATTGCGGTACTATTTCTTGTACGGAAGCGACCAGCTTTGGAAATGGCTGCGAGATTGAAGTTTTGAATGAAGGTGGTGGCCGAGAATTAAAAATCACCAGCCGCACCAGCGCTCAGATTGCCTATCTAAACACCTTATATCGTGATCGCAGGGCGTTGGTCCGGGCTCTTGACAAAATAGCGGAAGATTATTCCGAAGGCATCAAATCAACGACCGCCTCAATTGGTAATAATACCAGGATTCAAAACTGCACAGTCATAAAAAATGTAAAAATTGGGGAAGCTGCTATTCTTGATGGCGCTAAATCCCTGATTAATGGAACTGTTGATTCTACCGGTGCGGCACCAACTAATATTGGATCGGATGTGATCGCCGAAAATTTCATTATCCAGCAAGGAGCATCAGTCAAGGATGGTGCCATGCTTGCCAATACTCTGGTTGGCGAGGGAAGTCGGATCGGAAAACAGTTTTCCGCTGAAAATTCAGCATTTTTTGCCAATTGTGAAGGTTTTCATTCCGAAGCCTGCTCAATTCTGGCTGGTCCGTATACCGTAACCCACCATCGTTCGACCCTGCTGATTGCCGGAATGTTCTCCTTTTTCAATGCCGGCAGTGCCACCAATCAATCCAATCATATGTACAAACTGGGACCGGTTCACCAGGGAATATTGGAACGGGGCAGCAAAACCGGCTCAGGCTCGTATCTGCTTTGGCCGGCCCGGGTGGGCGCGTTCAGCGCCGTTATGGGAAAACACAGTGCTAATTTCGATACCTCCGATTTCCCTTTTTCATATGTTGATATCTTTAAGGGCAGATCGACATTAATCCCCGGCATGAATTTTTTCACTGTCGGAACGCTCCGGGACGGACTTAAATGGCCCCAGCGCGATCGCCGGCAAAATGATGACAAATTAGACTTGTTGATTTTTGATGTTCTGTCACCATTTACGGCCCAAAAGATGCTGCGTGGTAAAAAGATAATGCAGGAGTTATACGAAAAGACGGTAAAAGGACAAGAATCCATTGTTTACAAGGCCATTCATATAAAACGTTTATTATTAAAAACCTGTCCCCGTTATTATCAGATGGCGTTGGATATGTACTTTGGGGACTTACTGGTTCGTCATATGGAAGCGCTGGCTGCGGGGGATTTTGCCAAAGGATTTGGCGCCAGCGAACCCGAAGGTGAAACTGGCACCGGGGATTGGGTAGATGTCAATGGACTATTATGCCGCCAATCCCGATTAGATCGTTTACTGCAGGAGATTGAATCGGGGCAGGTTAAATCATTCGATGAATTGCAGGAAAAATTGAAAAACATCCACTCAGCCTATGGTGCTGATGAATGGAATTGGTATTTGAGTATTTTTTCCGAGTTACATGGTAAAGAGCTGTCGGCGGCCACCAAGGAAGATGTTAATGGGATACTAGACTTCTGGCAGAAGGCGTCCCGGAAATATTTGAATCTGGTGGCCAATGACGCAAAAAAAGAATTCGAAGGCAATGTCCGTACCGGCTACGGAATCGATGGCAATCAGGCCGAAGATTTTTCTGCAGTACGGGGTAATTATGAAGATAATAGTTTCATCAGACAACTAAACCAACTTGTAGTTGAAATGGAACAACGTTATGAAACTGCCAAAAAGATAATCAGAAAAAATATGTAATAAACCGGAGCTATTTATGCGTTTAATAATACAAGACAGTTACGACCGGATGAGTAAATGGGTTGCCAATTATATTGTCAACTCCATTAATGATTTTGGTCCCACTCCTGAGAATCCGTTTGTCTTAGGCTTACCTACCGGGTCATCCCCGGTTGGTACCTATCGGGAACTGGTAAAATTAGTGAAATCGGGAAAAGTCACTTTCGATAATGTCATTACTTTTAACATGGATGAATATGTGGGGATCGAAGAAGGACATCTGGAAAGTTACCATTCTTTTATGAGAAAGAATCTTTTTGAGCATATTAGGATGCCACTTGAAAATATTAATATTCTGAACGGAAACGCCGATGATTTAGAAGAAGAATGCAATCGATACGAAAAGAAAATCACCGCCCTGGGCGGAATTCATTTGTTTCTCGGTGGGATTGGTCCTGACGGGCACATCGCTTTTAATGAACCTGGATCATCGCTGTATTCCCGGACCCGTATCAAAACTTTGACTTACGATACTCGAATCGCCAATTCGCGCTTCTTCGAAGATGATGTAGACCAAGTACCAAAATTGGCTTTAACAGTAGGGGTTGCCACTGTTACCGATGCGAAGGAAGTAATTTTAATTGTTAACGGTCACGGCAAGGCCCGCGCGCTGCATAAGATTATCGAGGAAGGGGTAAATCACATGTGGACGGCCTCGGCACTGCAACTGCACCCAAAATCAATGATTGTCTGCGATGTGGATGCCACTGCGGAATTAAGAATGGAAACTGTGCGCTATTTTAGGGATATTGAAAAAGATAATTTAGATCCGGGCAAAATATTATAATCATCCCCCTTGCTTGAATAACGGGGGTGTTGCTGCCTTCAGTTTATTTTTTATCAGATTTTATTACTGAAACCTCGATCGGTTTTACCGAATCTAAATGAACATCGCGCTGGGGGTAGGCGATGGTAATTTGCTCTTTTTCGAGAATATCGTAAATACCGTAGCGAATATCGCTCTCTATAACAAATGGGTTGATGGTATCATTTATTTGAACCCAGAATAGGATTTTAAATATGAGGGCATCGTCACCGAATTTATCAAAAAGAATAACTGGTTCGGGTTTTTTCTCAACCTGATTATGATTAGCCACCACCTGACGCAGTAATTCCCCGACTTTGGTTGCTGGAGAACCATAGGACACACCAACAGATATTTCTCGGCGCAAATAATTATCAATTAGCGACCAATTTATGACCGTGTTTTCCAACAGCTTGCTGTTAGGTATTACCATCCTGACATTATCAAAAGTTTTAATTCTGGTTGAGCGGCCGCCGATATGTTCCACAATACCACGCCGATTTTCCAGTTCCACGATGTCATTCACCTTGAGGGGTTTTTCGGTCATCAAAACCAGTCCACTGAGAAAATTATTGACCAGATTTTGGCTACCCAGACCGACACCAATTGCCAGCGCACCACCTAGTATGGTGAAAGCTGTCAACGGAATGCCGACAATTGTAAGTACAAATAAAACGACAATAAATACCATCAAATAGCGCGACAAAGCTTCCAATGTATTCCTGGTTCCGGCATCAATTCGGAGGCGTTTCAAAAACAGGGTCTTAAATTCAGTAGACAGGTAGCGAGAGAATCGAATTCCGGGGTACAGCAGAATTAATCCCATTAGGATATTGCCCAGTTCAATCGTGTTATCCTGCACAGTGAATAATGTAAAATGCCAGAATGATCCGAATAACCGGAAGGGGAATCCGATTATTGTCAGACTTGAAACTGTCAAAATAACCATGAATATAAATGAAGTAAATCTTCTCAGCCATTGATTCGTTTCTTGATCCCGGATTTTGCTGAATAATCCGAACGACATTAATCGACGCACCAGAGTTGGAATCAGCTTGGCGGCTGTAAAAAATACCACCAGACCTAATAGCAAATTGCCAAGTTCGATATTTAATAAATCAGTCTTGAGAATGGGAAAATCCAGAATCGATCGGATTTTTTCAATAGTTGCAGTTAAATCTTTCATGGTCAAAATTAGCAGTAATTATTGGGTGGGGGAATGATTTTATTAGTTGGGAATTGATCCCAACCGATTTATCGGTTTACAATTATAGTCATTGTTAATTCGACAAATCTAGGGGATCAGAAATGACCAGTATTTTTGTAGGGACAACTCATGAGTTGTCCCTACCATTACATGGTTTAACCGAAAATGATCCGGCAGATGAATACAGCGGCCATAACACCGACGAAATCACCAATCAGGCCGGAAGCAACCGCATGGCGACTCTTGCGGATACCGACGGCGCCAAAATACACCGCCAGTACATAGAACGTGGTTTCAGTGCTACCGAACAGGGTGGAGGCCAGGCGGCCGATAAACGAATCAGGTCCGTGAGTGTTGATCAGCTCCGTGACGATACCCAGGGAACCACTCCCGGAAAGGGGACGCATGAGCGCTACCGGCAGGGTTTCGGCAGGCATGCCGATTAAATCGGTGGCCGGTGATATCAGCGCAACCAGCCAATCCATGGCTCCGGATGCCCGAAACATGCCGATGGCAACGAGAATAGCCACGAGATAGGGTATTATTCGAATTGCCACATTAAAACCTTCTTTGGCACCATCTACAAATACTTCGTAAACCTTTACTTTTTTAATGAAACCCATTGTGACAATTACAAACAGCAGAAAAGGAATAGCCAGATTTGAAATGGATTTCATGATCGTTGTGAACAATGGATCGGAGGCCGTGTTAACTACAGTTGCCAGAGAATCAACCATTGGTGACCTCCTTTTCCATGTTCGTTTGAAGCATGGGATTACTGGCCTGCATGGCCGGTAATTTTGACAGTATCCGCGATGCAGTGATCGCCGCGATGCAGGCGCAAGTTGACGCGAAAATACTGGTACTGATGATCTCAAATGGATTCATCGATCCCAGCTCAGCCCGAACCGCGATAACCGTCATGGGAATAAAGGTGATACTGGCGGTATTGATGGCCAGAAAAGTGATCTGGGAATTTGAAGCGGTATCTTTTGACAGATTAAGACTTTGTAATTGGTCCATAGCTTTTAACCCTAGTGGGGTAGCAGCATTTCCCAAACCCAACCAGTTTGCAGTGATGTTCATCATCATGGCACCGATTGCCGGGTGGCCGTCAGGTATCTCTGGGAACAGGAATCGAGCAACCGGTCTGATAGCGCGGGCCAGGATTTTAATCAAACCACCTTCTTCGGCAATTTTCATGATTCCGAGCCACATGGCCATTATTCCAATTAATCCCAGGGAGATTTCAACAGCCACTGCCGCTGATTTGACGGCAGCATTAGTCACTTCTGTCAGTTGCCCGTTAATGGCGCCCACCACCAGAGCAATTATCATTAATCCGAACCAGATATAGTTTAGCATGAGTATTTTCCTTATTTGACAGGTGCTTCAAGGATTTTTAAGATAGCGGAATCGCCAACCGTTTCCAGATGCGCGGGAATGGAAATTGGCATGGTAGCTTGGTAGCGACCGTGCCCACAGGCAAAATTAGAAACGATAGGGATATTGAGATCGCCAACGACATCCATCACAATTTCGTCAACTGTTTTGCCAAAGGGGATTTCGGTATCGCTCATATCGCACATTTCCCCGATGATTAGTCCAGTAATATTATCGAACATTCCGGTCCGGCGCAGGTGATACAGGGTGCGGTCAAATGAATACAGATATTCACTTATATCTTCCAGGAAGAGAATTGCACCATCGGTCTCAAGTTGTCCTTCGGTGGCAAGGCGGTTCACCAGCAAAGAAATATTACCGCCCAGTAGTGGTCCATTGGCAACTCCCGGTTTGAGAACCCGGACCGGGAAATCATCCGGAGGAGTAATCGTGTACGGTTTACCATTCACGACGCCCATTTCAAAATTGATGAAATTATATTCCAATTCTTCTTCTTTATGGGTCACCAGCATAGGACCGTGGAAAGTCACCAGTCCCGTTTTCTGGGTTATCGACATAGTGTAGGTAGTAATATCACTGTAACCCATAAAAATTTTGGGGTTGGCCTGGATAATATCATAATTCAATAACGGTTCTACTCGATTGGCACCATAACCACCCCGGGCACAAACGATGGCATCGATTTCCGGATTGGTGAACATATCCATTATATCCGCAGCCCGTTCAGCTGGCGCACCGGCGTAAAGATTGTCTTTCAAATAAGGCGATTTACCCAACACAACACGATAGCCTCGGGCTTCCATTATTTTTACGGTTTTTTCTAAAAATTCCTCTTTAAGCCAGTAAGATGGATTTACGATTCCGATCGTACCGCCACGATTCAATCTGGGTGGTTTTATCATTGCTGCTACTCCCTTAATAAGTTGCTAATATGGTGCAAATTCGATCCTGCAATCGGCGATATGGCCCGGATGAGCCAACATAACCGTTAATCATAATCGAGAAAATTAGTGTTTCACCGCGCTTCGAAAAAGCATAACCGGAAAGATTGCTGGCTCCCGATAGAGTGCCGGTTTTTGCCAGGATTTTTCCCCGAACCAATTCGTTTTTCATTCTATTTTCCAGTGTTCCGTCAATACCGCTGATTGGCAGGGCGTCCTGGTATTCACTTAGAAAATCTGATTTGGTGTAAACATAATACAGCAGTTGGGTCAACTGG
>JABMPO010000318.1 GCA_013203015.1 Fidelibacterota bacterium | reverse complement strand
TACCGATTGTTTTAGCTGACGATCGCCTCAGCGAACAATTCATCAGACCGGGTAATTTGAGTTTTTTAAGCCGAGAAACACTTGATGGTTCCGGATTGGCAATATCATTTGGCAGTCCCCTGCGGGAAATATTGATTCTGGCCATTGATTATAATCAGCTGCCCTGGAAATTTTCCGGACAATATCATTTACAACCGGAATTATTCAGAAATGGGTATGGCCGGGTTTATACCGCTGCTTTTAATCATGAAAACCGTGAACTATTGGCTGTGTTCAGTCCGGAAGGAAGCCTGTTAAAGACGGTTGTTTACGATCTGGAGCCGGAACCGCATGAAATTTTGTCTGATGTGCTGACTATCAATGGCGCCCGGTTCATCAGGGCCGCTGAAATAATGACTACCGATTTCAATGGCGATGGTGATAATGAACTATTAATACCATTCGATAACGGTGATCTGGCAATTGTTTCTATCGTTGATGGAGAGCTGCAGCTTAATATTTCTGATCTTAATGGGCACGACCTGTTTATTTTACCTGAGCCTGCGACCGAAAGTGATATTAATAACATGGTTATGGCGCGAATAGAAAATGGATTATTCAGTACATTGCGCACTGAGCCGGTGCGAATTGCCTCCGTTTCTAAAGAGGAAGTAGAGGATTATCTAGATCCCGATTTCCCGCTGGATGTGGAAATCACAGATACAATTATGCTTGGAGATCAGTTTTTTCAAACCGTCATAACCGATACAGTTGCGGAGTTTTACAGTCTACAGTGGTTAATACCGCCCCCTGAAGGAGTGGCGTTTGATCCGGTTGACGGTACGATCACCTGGTTCCCCACCGTTTTACAGATTGGCCCACACCAGTTCAAATACAGAACCGAACAAAGAATCGGTGAAAAAATTCTGATCGTGGAAGACACCTCCGGGCTCCGGCATCAGATTGTGCCGGTCCTTACTGAGACAATAACAGATTTTGGTGTTCTTGTGGAAGATTCAATCGTTGTTGTCCCTGAAACCTTTACTATATCAGATGCAAAGCCTTCATCGGTCATGGAATTATACAGTGTGGCGGCTTTGATTCCAGATGACAAAATCGATAATCGATTTATTTTTGAGGGTGTACCGCCATTCGGTCTCACTACTGCCGAATTCACTCAGATCGGTGCTGGAAAAAGTCTGATGCACAGCATTACGGCTGATGTAACAAATATTATTGAAGACAAAAAAATAAGTTTCTCCTATTCATCACCGGTTTCGACAGCTAAACCGACTGCCACATTCAAGGTGATTCACGATCTGGATAATAATTTGATGACCCTGTTGATCACGCCCGTGATTGAAGGCGTCAGGCAATCGCTTAATCCCGAGGATCTTGCACCGGAACTGTACCAGTTTCCCGAATACTTCTTCTCCGGGCTTCCTGAGAACATGACCAGGGAAGTGTTGGGCCAAAAACTGCAATTCTCCATTTCGGAAGATACGCTTACCCAGGACACTCAACTGTCCTTCGTGGGTATTACCAGCCCCGCTAATCCGGCTCACCTGCTGACCCTTTATTTCAACCGGGGTACATTGGAAGCAATTCGTGGGGAAGTTAAAATACAACCTACCGGCAGCAAAAAGATAATTACCGAATTTGACTTTTCAGGCAAATTCAACCCCGTTCGTATTTCCACTCAGCTTAGAATTCCACGTATGTTGACCCAAGCTGGTGAAACAGGCCTTTTTGATTCGAGTTTGGTTTCTGCCGGTACTGAATTAGAACCGGCAGTAATTCCTGATTTCGGTTTGGAGTTTGAACCTGGAGATTATGTTAAAATTTATGATGACGATAGTTATGATTTTTCAGCGGGGAATATTACCGTGGCAGCCTGGATCAAAACAACCGGACTGAACAAGGGTGAAGCAATTATTTCTAAGGATGGCGAATTCCGTCTGGCATTTGACAATAATAGTCAGCTCGAGTTTTGGACCGTCAATGATTCAGGGATCGGTAATATTATTGTGAGCCCCCTTCTTTTCCCCCAGGATAGCTGGATTCATATTGCGGCAGTTCAGGATTCGATGGGTATGCGGTTATTTGAAAATGGCAATCTGGTGGCCCAAAATTCCCTGACCGGTAAAATGATTGCTGGCGATAAACCGGTGTACCTAGGTGGCTGGGATTTCTTTTCAGGATATCTCGATGAAATAATGATTTCTAGTAGTGGGTATTATTCGGCGAATTTTATTCCGGTCCCAATGGTTGCTGATGTTGATTCCGCTTTGTCCGGACTGTGGCATTTTAACACAGGCCAGGGTTATTCAGTAATTGATATGGTAAAAAATAATAATGGAGAAATTTTTGGTGCCCAGTGGGTTCCGGTGGACAAGGATGCAGTCGAACAGCCAGAATCCGAAGAATAATTTCATCCGGACATGTGACAATAATTCTGACGGCCAACTAATATGACGGGGAAATTATATAAGTATCTGTGGTTTCCGTTTATCTTACTGGGGTTTCTGGCCGCTAATGAATCGGACAGTTGGAAAACCCATAAAATTGTTGAGCTAACTGGTGTTTACGATATTAATGCCAATGGTCGTGCGGAATATTTTGTAGTATTGGAAAATGGTATTGCCTATGGATCGCCGCTTATCATCAGACATGTGGAAATCGGCGGGGATGGGTACCAACAAACCTTGTGGGAATTATCGCTACCCGAAGATGTTTATGGTGATTATATTGGTCTGAAGCTGGCTGACCTGGCTGGCGACAATGTCCCTGAACTGGTCATATTAATGAATATCTCCGAATTGGATCAGGATGGAGCCCGCAAACCGATTCTATATGTCTTTCAATTTGAAGATGACAGTTTCGGAGAATTTCCGGTTAGCTCCCTTGATCTCTCGGACAGTTTAGGCTATCTGTTGAGCAATAATATCCAGTGCTTAGATCGTAATGGCGATAACGATGATGAATTGGTGATTACGCTGGGTAGCCCCCGACGCAGCATCATCCTGATCGATCAAATGGAAAATAACGAACTGGCTGTTATCAGCGAATTAACCCCCGAATCTTTGAATTCCGGGAGTGGCTTTATATACACAGCCGTTATCGATCACGATCACAATGGCTATGATGATTTGATTGCTTTCAGCCCGGTCGGCGATATTTTAATTATCCAGCCCTATTATAACAATAGTGGCAGCCTCGAAGCGGCTGAACCGGTTCAGCAAAAAATAAGTGGTTTGCACGGTCTATTGCCACGCTCAATCACGGTTTCCGATTGGGATGCCGATGGTTTCGACGATATCATCCTGCCCTTCCAATCCGGGCATGTTATTGCCATGACAATGACATCGGTCGGTGTTCCCGTGGCAGAATTGCCAATCGAAGCCGGTCCACTCTCGGATATCCGGGTCGCAGATTTTAATCAGGACGATTATTTGGATTTATTACTGGTATCCGCTGAAATGAACATGTTGTCCATATTTTATGG
>JABMPO010000317.1 GCA_013203015.1 Fidelibacterota bacterium | reverse complement strand
AGAATCTGGATGCCAGTATCGGCACAGAACCCGAATGCTTCACTGACGTAAACTTTGGCCATGGATGCTTCGATTGCAAAGCGTTCGGTAGCCTCGCCTGCTTGCAGGTAATAATCCGGGCTTGATTTATCGAGTTCGTCGACCGCATCCTGGATCAGTCCGATGGTGCGATAGGCCATGCTGTCGGAAGTATAGGTCCTGATCACCATGTCGGCAACCTTGCCCTTAATGGCATCAAAATGGGCGATGGGCTGTCCGAACTGGCGTCGCTCTAAGGCATATTTGGTAGCTTCCTCTATTACGCTTTTGCAACCACCGAGATCAGCAGCAGCCAGTTTGAAGCGTCCGAGATTAAGGGCGTTGAAAGCAATCGTGGCACCTTTGCCGACTTTGTATAGGAGATTTTCCACTGGCACTTTGCAGTCGGTGAATTTTAGCCCCACTGTTGAGGAGCCCTTCATTCCCATTTTCTTTTCTTCGGGTCCGATCTCAAAGCCTTCCATACCGCGCTCGATGATGAAGGCCGAAAATTTGGAACCCTCCACCTGCGCAAAAACGGTGAAGACATCGGCCCAACCACCGTTGGTGATAAACTGCTTTTCACCGTTCATCAAATAATATTTGCCATCCTCGCTGAGCATGGCGGTGGTTTTGGCTGCCAGGGCGTCGGAACCGGAGCTGGGTTCGGTGAGGGCATAGGCGCCCATCCATTCACCCGAGCCCAGTTTAGGCAGGTATTTGGCTTTCTGGTCGGGGGTTCCGAACCAGACAATCGGCAGGGAGCCAATACCAACATGGGCGGTGATGGTGGCGGTGAATGAGGCATTGAAGCCACTGCTGAGAGCTTCCACTACTAGAGCGGAAGTGATTTTATCCAACTCCATACCGCCGTATTCTTCCGGCACATCAATGGATAAAATTCCCAGTTCACCCAGTTCGTGAAATAATTCAAAGACCAGTTCTTTATTAAAAGCATCCAGCGCCCCCCGATTGGGTCGGATACGTTCAATAGCAAAATCGTTGACCATTTGAAAGATTTCTTTTTGTTCATCATTAAATTTTTCCCGGGTAAAGACCGGTTCCGATCCAATGGTTTCGGTTAAAAACCGACCGCCGGTATTGCGGTAGGTTAATTTTTCACTCATTATTGATTCCTCCGTTAGTATCCTTGGCCAGGCCAGTCAGGATGAAGTTGGAGATTGTATCGATGTAGGCTGATATGGAGACGCCGGGTACATCGAAAATAGTAAACCAGATGATTCCTTCAATATTGACCATAATTGACAAGGCTGCGATTTTGGTGTCAAGAAGGTCGAATTCCCCCGATTCGACCCCCTTAATGAGAATGTTCTCGATCAGATTAAGAAATTCGGTGTAGACTTTCTGAATCTTATTTTGCACGTCATCGTCACGGGCCGCCAGGGACCAGAATTCCATCATGGCTTTAAATGGCCGAGGATTGATTTGGTATTGATTAACGAAGAATTGGAATAATTCTCGTAGTTGGTCGGCTGCCGAATGATCCTCTTCAACAATGTTATTCAAGGTAGCGCTAAAGTTGAAGACCCAGTGATTGACGAGGGAAAGATAAACATCTTTTTTAGATTTATAATACCAGTAGATGGCGCCCTTGCTGAGCTTGGATGCTTTGACGATGTCGTCCATACGACTTTTCTCGTAGCCCTTCTCGATAATTACATCCAGGGCTGCTGCAAGGATTTGTTCGCGGCGCTGATTTTCTTTGGAATTAGCCATAACCTAAACCGACTGGTCGGTCTATATTAAAAACAGAAGTATTTACAAACAAGCGAAATCGGAATAAGCACTAAACAAAATATTTATAATTTTTGAAAAATTCTGGTAAAGCATCACAGCTGTAACACTATGGGCAGATAACATTAGTGATATACCTGGGCGGGTATCTAATCATTACAGAATTATTTGGGCTTAATCTTGATTATATGATCGCTATTTTTATATAATTGGTTATGCCCGTAACCACTTCTTATAATAAAAATGGTCGATTCATTCATCACATTCTAAATGGTGATATTACTGGGGTTGATATTATTGAAGCCTTTGACAACAGTCTGGCAGTTCCCGATGTGAAACCGGATTTCCACGTTATCTGGGATTTTCGTGAAGTACATCTACCCAACTTGACTGATACCATGAATCAATTAAAGGCACTTGCCGGTTATATTAAATCTAAAGAAAGAAATAGGTCCGAAGGGTATAAAGTAGCATTGGTTTCCGGTACTGATCTGCTTTTCGGAATGGCCAGAATGTACCAGGTTGTAGCGTCATCTTTACCCGTTCATTTCAGGGGTTTCAGAAAATTTAAGGAAGCTGAAAGCTGGATATTGAGTATTGCTAACTAAATGGAATGATTAGTTCATTGAGGTTAGATATATCAATTAATTTGATCAGTTCATCTTTATTCTGATAAGTTGTATTGTCAAGTATTTTAGTAGATTTAGGCGATTAATCCAAATTAATCGTCAGATATATATGATGCTGACCGCCGCCACGGGTCTTTAGGTCTGGTGCTGGTTTTTCAGGGCGAAATTTTAACTCACTGCTATCGACACGATTGAAATAGGGTAAATACTGTCGGAATCGATAACCAATACTGCATTGTTTTAATCGATAGACAGTTTGTATTGATAACTCCCCGATCTGAAAATGATATTGTAATGGTGCATTCACTGGAACGGAGGCGAAACCAAATTCTATTATAGCGTCGCCATTGACACTAAGATCGTAATAGGCATGAGAATAATCGAGGCTACCAGTGATAAAAATATTGGAGTGCTGCCAGGTTTTTGACAGGTTAAAATGCTGAGTATTTGCCTGACCCTTCAGCTCTGCAATGACGCCATGGGCAATTGGTAATAGCTCCCGACCGAGTACCGGCGTTGAAACGTCCGCATCAGCAGCTATTGTCATTAATCCAAAATTTATTTGATAAGCAAATTCTCCGTTGGCCGAGGAATAACCGATGTCAAAGCCCTTACGTGTGCCAGCCAGCCAGCCCAGATCCGGCAGATCCAGGGTAATATCAAGCGGCAATAGATTTTTTAAATCTAAGTTTAGACGGCTATCATGTACGATCAAATGAGGAGTGAAGTGCCAATTGTTGCTCTTTAAAGTAAGCTTGGCGGAATTTGTTATTATTGTTCCTTCGATATTTATTTTGCGGCTCCCGGTCAACTGGAGGATATTAGAATTATTTGTATATTTGAGTTGTTGGAACAACGAGTACCGGGATTGTGAAAATGAAAGTGTGAAGAAAATTGACTTGTTTAGCGGAAATGAAGAGAATAGTATTGGTTGCAATAATTTTATATCTTCCTCAAACACAAGATTGGTTCCAAAACATGGTTCCAGATAATCGAGGAAATACTGATTTATTGCCGGATTGTTTGAAACCGGAAAGGAATTAATTTGAAGCGGTATATTGTTATCAATGGATTGAAATTTGAAACCGATTCCCCAGAGCGCAATTCCATCGCTAACAGCAACGGACAGCGCGCCCTGGTGGGAAGAATAATTATTAATTCCGGTTAATGATGTTACGGATTCCTGATTATTAAATTCACTTTTAGCGTGACCCAGGCTGAAATCGAGTCCATATTGCCACCTGCTGCCCGGTCGGATGTAAATATAGTTGACCTGATTTAAAGAACCTGCACCGCTAATCAGTTTTCGATGGCTGTCATACTGGCGGATATAATCGTTGTAATCGAGGCTTAGGATCAGTGAATTTTGTGATTCCAATAATTCGTTTTTAGTAAAGTGGTCGATATCCGTGGCGCCAAACTGAAAGCGGATGAGCTGGAAGACATCCTGACCTGGTATAACAACCGGGAAAGATACTATGATTAATAAAAAAAGGAAGGAAAAGAATTCCTTCCTTTTTTGTCTACTATATGGCAATTGGGGATTTGGGGTTATTTGATAAACATCAGTTTCTTGGTAACTCTTTGTCGGTCATAGCTGACTCGATAGAAATATATTCCTGATGGCAACAAACCGGCATGCCAGGGAATTCTTTTCCAGCCTGGAGTCATTTCCTGATCGACCAGGGTAACAATTTTTTCGCCCAGTAGATTATAAATGGCAACATTCACTTTTCCGGCTTTGGGTATATCAAAGCTGATCAGCGTTGCTGGATTGAATGGATTGGGGTAAGCATGGTGCACGGAAAAAGTACGGGGTACTACGGGAAATTTTCCCGCTTCAATCCCCAATGTCGGCCGATCTGGGAAAAGACCGCCCATGGTACTGTCTACCGCAAACACCAGATTTTTCCACATGATCAGAAAACTTGCCGGAGGATTATCAAACCAGGCTGATAGGTTAACTCTTTCGTCATCAATAATGGTAACCGAATCCGGGAATGCGAAATCCTGCCATAATTCGAAAGTTTGAGCCTCCATATCAATCATGTCAGCGATAAACTGGGCACCATCAATTGCGAAATCTTCTTCGTAGGGTTGCATTGCAACCGCCAGATCTACTAATTGATTAAAATAGCCATTCAATTCGCTCAGGCCATCTTCAATGGCATCACCAGCCTCGATGAAGCGGTTAATCCCATAGGGAGTCAACGATAAAAAGTCAGGATTGGATTGTTCAAGTAAAAGGACGAGATCAGTATCACTTTCGATGGTGCTGAAATCCAGAATCGTAGGATCCAGTTCTAGGATAAAGATGTCACTTAATTCGGAATAGACATCCGCAATACCCTGAACAATTAGCTCAATTCCGTTCCAGGCTAGATTCAGATTCATCTGAGCAAAGGCCACCAGGGGAACAGGAAGGTTGACTATCTCAAATTCACTATCAGGTCCAATTGTGTAAGGTCCGTATGAATCAATGCTCGTTTTTACCAGCACCACAAAATGAGTCGGCTGATCAGCATTTGTGAAATAATCCAGATGATAGTCAACCTGATCGATATCATCGGAAAGATCAATGCTGTCCCAATTATATAAATAAGTCAGACTGTCAATTCTGCCCTCATCCAGCAAACAAAAAATGTCTTCAAATATTGGAATATGATCATTAATGGTATTATGAGTCAGTACTAGAGCCAGTCCCAAATGAGTATCTGGATTGTCCGGCTCAGTCAACAATTGTGCTTGCCAAATCATTTCCAGAGCGGTTAGACGCAGATCCATATCTGATGATTCATCATTGTCATTGATGATCATATCCGGGCTCAGCAGATCCAGTGATTGGGGATCCAGACCATAGGGGAATATTCCGCCGAAAGTATAGGATTCCGGGTTAACAGTCCGATAAAAATCCCAGTAAATATCCGCCAGACCATCACCGGGCATATTTTGAATTATTGCCAGCGGACGAATAGAATAGCCCTCATAATCGCTGTTGTACTCATATTCTTTACCGTCCAGCAAGGAATCTAATTCGGAAATGGCTTGTTGAAATGAATCCAATGGTGAGGGATCAATCTCAAACGGGGCAAATGGCTGACTGATCAATACGATTTTTAAGGTGTCAGTTAATTCATCAAGATCGCTTAACCCGGTCCGAAAATGGGCGATTCCGGGCATTACATCTGCACCACTGATCGACATTACCGAATCCATCCATCCACCAAATTGTTCAAAGCTATAACTAATGGAGTCTGCCAAGTCAGCAATATCCGTTAGATGGTCAAAATAATTGCGCGAAAAGACAAAGGTCGTATCGGTAAAATCTGTAGCTAATATCTGAAGCGAGAAACTGAAATCGGCCGTACTGTCAAAGATTGCGCCAAGATGATCGCTAAAATACTGATCGGCAAAATTGTTGCCCAGGTCATCAAGAAAATCATCAATGGTGAATTCCAGATTCTCAATATTAGAATCCAAATCAGTGATTGTTTGGGAGAGAAAATCCCGAAATGCAACATAATCACCGGAGTCAAAGAAATTAGTTAATTCATCCAGAAAATAATCCAGTTGCAGGGAATCAATCATGGGAATTAAATTAGTTTCAATTCTGGCGAAAATGGTATCAATATTTAATCCGATGGAATCCAATAGTGGCGCTGAATCGGTAAAGAGGGTATCTCCGTCAATATGACTCCAGGCGAAAGCCATAATTGCCAGACCCATATGAGCTTTCATGGTCGGTTCGTCATTACCACCCACAGCCACCTGAGTTAACCAGCCAAGTTCTTTTACTGTCAGATAGGAGATATAGGTGGCATCGATGTCATCCTGCAAAATAAGGTCTGGTGTTTGAGCATTACTGCTTACGCAGAAGATTAATATTATTAGAATATATTTATTTTTCTTCATTTGAAAACCCATTTCTCCACTTAACTACATTAATTTAAGTGATATTTTTCTTTAGCTTTGTGAATAATAGGATAATCTCGACTTCGTGTTGCATAATAACTGCAATAAAAATACAGAGCAATAAAGAAACATGCTGTGAGCGACACCACAATATTTATTCCATTATTTTTGAATTAAAATTTTTGTATTTTGTACAATGAATAATTAGTTTCGTGCTTGTCGGGAGTTAATAACAGGCGAGGAATTAAACTGTGAATACCTATAACCAGTTACTGACAAGCGGGCGGGGATTTCTTAAAGAATTAGCAGCAAATAACAGTCGTGAGTGGTTTGATATAAATCGATCACGATATGAGGATTCGATTTTAAATCCAGCTCGTGATTATGTGACTGCAATGGGACCAGAGTTGAGCAAGTTGAGTCCGCATATTATTGCCGATCCGCGGATCAACCGATCAATTTTCAGAATCAACCGCGATACCAGATTTTCAAAGAATAAGACCCCTTATAAAACTCATCTGGGGATTTTCTTCTGGGAAGGCAATGCCCCCAAATTGGAAAATTCGGGGTATTATCTACATTTGGAACCCGATGAATTATTCATTGGTGTGGGCTTACATATTTTTCCCAAATGGGTGTTAGAACAATTTCGTGAAGCTGTAAGTATGCCAAAGTTTAATCGATCATTACTGAAAGCAATTGGCGCAGTAAAAAAGAACGGCGGTGAAATCGGTGGCGATAAATATAAGCGTTTTCCAGCCGGATATAGCCAGGATGTTCTTGAACCAGGTTTACTATTGTATAAAGGTATATATGGATTGTCACGCATCCGGGATTTTGAAACTCTTAAGAATGTAGATCTGATGGATTTCAGTTTGGAAAAATTTAGATCACTCGCGCCAATTCATAGTTGGCTGGTCAGTCTGGTAAATTGATATATTATTTTTTTGATGAATGTTTTTAAGATCATTTATTGTTTAAGAACCGGATATAATAATGTTTAAAACTGCAATTACACGGATTCCATGCGAAGCATGCAGGCAGGGATTGACAACTGCCTGCCTGGGATTACCTGATTACAGGAAAACTTTACAGCAACATCTGGCTTATATTGCAGCTCTTCGACAAATAGGTCTAAGTGTTGAGGTTTTAGAACCGGAGCCGAATTTCCCGGATGCTCATTTTGTGGAGGATACGGCCGTTATATTTCCCGAATTGGCAGTTATTTCACGACCGGGCGTGTTAGCTCGAAGGGGTGAGATTGCCTTGATTGAACCGGTACTGGCCAGGCAGAAATCAATCCAATGGATT
>JABMPO010000316.1 GCA_013203015.1 Fidelibacterota bacterium | reverse complement strand
TGACCGACCGCATCTGGTAGTCAGCATCGTTCAGAATAGCGTATTCACCAATCATTTTGAGATCATTGTCAACGATACCATTCAAAAGACCGTTCATTGTGATGTTACTATCGATGGTGTCACAGTCAATCTGGATACTGTAGTGTCTTACACCTATATCGGTCGTACTGATTTTGATGCTGATGCAAGTTTTACGATCACAGCCTATGCTCAGGGTGTGGTTGGCGACACTTCAGTCACCCGGGATGGAACGGTGGTGCTGGCGCGAGCAAATGGCAATTGGACTGGTACCAGCCCCGATGGCAGGTTCCGACTTACCGGTAAACCGGGAATTGTCCATTCCGATCAGCCAATCCTGATTATCGATTCAACCCTCTTTAATTCTGCGGTTCCTAATCAGGCCGCTTATCGTATTGGGTCCGCCGGGATGCCTTTTGACAATCCGATTCTTTTATCATTTGCTGACGCCAATGATCAGTCGGCAATTTACTTGAGTGCTGATGGAGCAACCTGGGAAGAATTACCTACGATCACCGCGGAGGACAAGATTCTGGCCTGGACGACCAGATCAGGATATTTCAAACTTGGAGATCGCCATCTTTTTGTCCCGGATGAAACGGCGCTTCGATCAAATTATCCAAATCCGTTTAACCCATCTACAAATATTGTCTACGATCTGGGCTTTACGGGGGGACCTGATCAGTCGGTAAATATTACAATATTTGATTTACTGGGCCGTCAGGTTGTGGAAATATTCGATGGCCAGCAGACAATCGGTCGGCATGAAATCCGCTGGGACAGCCGCAACGCCCGCGGTATTCCTTCGGCTTCCGGGATTTATTTCATCCGAATGACTGCCGCAGATAATTTTGTTAAAACCCATAAAATCACGTTGCTGCGATGAAGTATCTAAATAAAATATTTACCATAATGGCGGTACTGGTAATCCTGATTCCCGGGTGCCGTAAAGTTTACACACCTTCCGATCTGGAGTTGACGGAGTACGCCTGGGAGCTATATGAAGCAGGCAATTACATCGATAGTTATACCTGGTTCAGGGAAGCAATGGTAGTCGATTCAGTCTATCAGGATGCCCGGAATGGGTTGGGTTGGTCTTTTGGTAAATTGAATCAAATTGATAGCAGCCGATTCTATTTTATCGGAGCATTGCAAATGAGTCAGCCCCGGGATATTACGGCCAATGTCCGTCATGAAATCTGGGCCGGGTTGACGTTTGCAAATCAGGCTGCCGGTCAGGATTCCCTGGCGATAATCTTTGGTGATTCGCTGATCAGTGATATTACAGATGTGATCGTTTCCTCAACCGCAGTCTGGAATTTCAGTCATGACGCCGACCTCAATCATCTCGATCTGAAACTCAGCCTGGCAACAGCCAACTATAATCTGGGCCAGTTTGGTCTGGCAAAAGAACATATCATCTCAATTCTCGCAGAGGCTGACTCAACCAGCACATTCAATGCCGACACCGCATCCGTTCAGGGTCAAATGGCAATTGCCGCCGAATTAGAAATCCTGCGCGAGTTGCTTGATTAATTATAGTGGCATGACTGATCATGAGCAATGGATGCAATTGGCGCTCAACGAAGCCCAGCAAGCCTATGACAGGGAAGAAGTACCGGTCGGAGCAATTATAGTTCGAGCCGGTTCTATTATCGGTCGCGGATTCAATCAAACCGAAAGCCTCAAAGACCCCACCGCCCATGCCGAAATCCTGGCAATTACTGCCGCTGCCAACACCCTTGAGGACTGGCGTTTAACGGATTGTTACCTGTACGTCACAAAAGAACCCTGCCCCATGTGCGCCGGGGCGATTATCAATTCCCGTATAAAAATGGTAGTATTTGGCTGTTATGATGTGGAAAAAGGCTGTTGTGGGTCACTGTATGAATTATGTGGTGATCCCCGGTTCGGCAAGCCCACAGCGGTAAAAGGTGGCATCCTGGAAAAACCCTGTCTCGGTATAATTCAGGACTTTTTCATGAACCGCCGCAGGTCGTAAGTTTCGCCCGCTTTCTGATCGCAAAATTATTGGCAATCTTTTATCCCGCCGGCCTCAGCTTCGGCGGGCAAGCTTTTATCTTTTCACTTTTATCTTGGTGTTTGATTTGGAGAGGTGGCAGAGCCTGGCTGAATGCGCCGCACTCGAAATGCGGTTTACTCCTAGAGTAACGGGGGTTCGAATCCCTCCCTCTCCGCTGACGACAATGCCTATTACTTAAGAGGATCAGAGGTTTTTAATTTATAAGAAATACTCTGCGTTGATTTACCAGAATTGACCGTTTTCGACCGCACTTTTGTGGATACGGGCGGGATACGGACTCTGGTAGTAATATTTTGATTGAGAAACCAAAAACCAAACCGGAAAAATGATGGGTTTGGATTTTAACTATAAGGATTATAAAGTCATCCAAGTAAAATATTTTTACCAGGAGAAGCGTTATTTAGCGTATTGGCAGAATAATCCGAAGTTTCAGAAATTCATGTCAATATCAATTGGTTATCGATTCCCTTAAGCCATACGAGTTCTTTGAGGCTCCATCAGCCATCAATTCCATTCATCGGCTTTGGGTTCATTAATCAAATTTGTCACAAGTGTGGTCCAGAATTTGGGACCATCTTCAGAATTGAACAGATTCAATTTGGTCATCAATTCCTGATTCTTGAAGTATATACTGGCCACATTTGCCTTATAACGTATAGTGGCAGTTCTTCCGGAACGTGACAAGCGATTCAGAACCCTGCTGACATCAAAATAAGCTTCATCCTGATGAATATTTTGCATCTTAAGCGCACAGTATATGGCTGATTCGACAACACCCACATTATAATTATTTAGGCATATTACATAAGCTGCTTCATCGTCTAATTCATAAGGTGTACGTGTTCCAGTTAAGTTACTTCCAAACACCAGGCTAAACATGAGGGCAGGAAGAATGATATGTTTTATTTTCATTGGTATTCTCCAGTCAAGTTAGTATAGAGTAGGACAGCGCTAATGAAATATTGTTGTCAAGTTAATGCTCAAATATTGTTTTACATTAAATGCTTCTGGGAAAATGGGTTGGATTATAAAAAAATATTGGTGTTCATATTATTTTGCCCCACGGTGTCAGAATTGACCGTATTTGACCGTTTAAAACCGTTTTAGGTTACCGATTTGCGGATACCGGATTCGGCAACCAGATTGATTATCACAGAAATTTTATGTAATGAGGTTTAATTTTGAACAAGGGACTTAAAATCCTTTGGAGTAGTATTTGGATAGCGATATTCGGGATACGATTAATCAAATGGTGTATTTATCATCGGATATTAATTTATCTTGCTGTATGATTAGTGCGGCGTACATTAAATGTTATCAAAAATCACAGGTACTAGTGGTATTGGAAAATCGATGCAACAATATCAGCTTTGTAGATCATCCGACCGAGGGATCTTATGTCCTTTGGTTAATAACACAATCTCTATACATTTTACCGAGTTGAATTCGCATCAATAGTTTTGGGGCAAAAATTAGCAAGATTAACATATAAGCACTTGATATATCAATAAACATTTTATAGTTTCCAAACGTGGCAAAACTTCCAAACGTTAATAATAGAACTACAACCCAGTTATTTATAGATGCAGTAGAGCGCTGGCCCGATAAGACTCGTTGGCAGGTTCCCAATGGCAATTCGTGGGTACCCGTAAGTTGGACGGAATATGGAAATTTTGTTTACTGTATAGCTAGCGCAATTAAGTCAATGGGATATAAATATCCCGATAAAATCGGCATACTGGCAAACAATTCTATCGAATGGATTTATGCTGCGTTAGGGATTATGGTCGCAAATACGGTACTGGTGCCTGTTTATGCAGGTAATACACACAAACAATCAGCATATATTATTAATCATTCCGACATTAAAGTGCTCTTTGCCGATAATCCGGAGCAGGTTAATAGTATTCCACTACCAGAATTAAAAAACTCCAACTTAGAACAGATCGTGTTATTTTCCGGTGATCCTGAAGAATGTAATGTAAATATCCCGGTCCGATCGTTTACTGATATATCTTCAGCAGGGGAAAACTATTATCGGGCAAATCCGTTGTTGATTCAAGAATTAGCCCGACAACCGAAATTTGATGATATTGCGTATATGATCTATACTTCCGGTACGACTGGTGATCCCAAAGGAGTGCCCTTATCGCATCTGAATTTGGCCGCCACCAGCAGTGATTGGTTACAAGTAAATGGTCCTTTGTTACCAGATAATGTCGTCGATATTCATTGGTTACCTAATTCTCACATTTACGGTTGGGGTGCTATCGGGTTGGGTAATATTTTTGGATTTGAAAGCTACTTAAGCACTCCTTTGAATGTTCTTGAATTACTGCCGAAACTGAAGCCCCAGGTGTTCATGAGTGTGCCGGCTTATTATGAAAAATTGTATTTGTTGGCTACAAAATCATCCTCCAGCAAACCAAAGCAAATAGCTGCTCTAAAACAGCTTACTGGAGGTAGGATTGAATTTTTATTGTCTGGTGGGGCTGGATTAAACGCCGAAGTTAAAGAGTTTTTCCTGGCAGCCGGGATGTGGATTACCGAAGGTTATGGATTAAGCGAGTGTTCCCCCACATTGACCATGAACAGGAGGGATGCCTATCGCTTCGATTCAGTGGGTCTTCCGTTCCCGTCAGTCAAACTGAAGCTGGCAGATGATGGAGAAATATTAGCCCAAGGTGAAAATATTTTTTCAGGCTATTACAAAGATTCTAAAGCAACCAAAGCGGCCTTTACCGATGATGGCTGGTTTAAAACCGGTGATATCGGGCAATGGGTGGATGATAAATTTTTAAAGATTATTGACAGAAAGAAAAATATTATTGTCACTTCTGGAGGTAAAAATATTCCTCCCCAGAATATTGAACAAAAATTTGGTGCCGAACCTCTCATCGAACACTTACTTGTGTACGGCGATAGCAAAAAATATTTAGTTGCAATAGTTACTCTAAATGAGCTGTTGGTTGCAGGCTGGGCCAAACAAAACAAGATTAAGTATAATAGCTGGGAGGAATTAGCAGGATCTGCCCCGGTATATCAGCGAATTAAAAATACTATTAAAGCGGTGAATAGCCAATTAGCGTCCTATGAAACGATCAAGTATTTTCAAATAATTACAAACCATTTTACTCCCCAAAATGGAATGCTTACCGCAGCTATGAAGGTGCGAAGAAAGGAAATATATTTGCGCTATAAAAATGAAATGGAAGCATTGTATGAATAAATTGAGTCTTGTATTGGATCTAAAATGAATACTTCTTTAGCAATTGAGCGTAAACAACTTATCGATGAATTTGGCTATGCCTATGTCGCCTTTGGTCAGTCACGGGCCAGGGGGCGTATCGTTGGATTGTTGCTATCCAGTGCTGAACCACTATCATTGGATGAAATAACCCAGTTGCTCCAGGTAAGCAAAGGTCCGGTAAGCGTGGAAACACGGCAATTAGAAGAATTTGGAATGATACGAACCATCAAAAAACCAGGTGACCGGAAATTATATTTCGAGGTAACCGAACATCCGTTTTCCCTATCAGCCCGTAGAAATTTGGGACTTATACGTCGCAATCAACAAATTGCCGCAAACTATTTGGAAGGGGCGAATGACCTCAATCCAGTGATTGTCGAGCGTTTTAATCGTATGGAAAAATTTCATTTACAGCTCCACAATATTTTCGCAGAGTTTATCGAAAAATGGCAAAAAGGATGAAGAGATTATCAAAGTGGCTGCTGATCCTAACATTAGTAATTTTCAACGGCTGTGGAAAGAAAACAGACCGGTTTGCGAATCAAATAATTGAAAAAATAGACTTTAATAATATGAAATATCCTTATCAAGAAAAATCGTTTGAATATGAGGGAAATCGCGTAGTATATCTTGATCACGGTCAGGGAGATCCACTTATTTTCCTCCATGGTCAAGCCTCTGACTTACTGAATTTTGAACCAGTATTCCCCCTTTTTGATGAAACCTACCGTGTAATTGCAATTGATTATCCCGGCTTTGGTAAATCAGATAAACCTGAAATCCAATTTACCGAAAAATTTTACAGCGGATTAATCGACCAATTATTTATTGCAACCGGTATCGAATCAGCAACCTTGATCGGACATAGTTATGGTGGCTTGATTTCCATGATTTATGCTACCGCCCGGCCCCAGAGGATCAAATCCCTGGTATTAATCAGTCCGGCTGGAATACAAAAATATTCGGCATTTATTGAAAAAGCCATCCGGGGGTCCTTTACTGTCGAAGCAATCATGGCGACTACTGTGGAGAAATCCCTAAAAAACTACCAGACGATAGCCATAAATAGGACTCCCGATGTAGAACGCTATGCTACCAGACGAGCCGGTTTGTTGAAAAATGCTGGTGAAGATTACTGTCGTTATGCTCACGCAATGGTACAGGCAGCGGATTTGATGTTCAAAACCAACGTCCGTGATCGTATCGGAGCACATAATTTCCCCACTTTGTTAATCTGGGGCAGGGAAGATCCCCTGATACCCTATAAAATTGCCGCTGAAACATTAGAGTACATTCCTCACGCTGAATTAATAACAATTGATAAATGTGGACATTTTCCTATGCTCGAATACCCGGACAAATTTTATGAACTAATTAATGCCTATTTACGAGTCCAATCATGAAGCGTTTTGCCAGGATAATGGGGACCGGGCATTTTGCTCCCGCTAAGGTGATGGTTAACAGCGAATTCTCAGAAATTCTTGGACAGGATATTGAAGAATTCGTTGGTGGAAGTTTAAACATCCACGAACGGCGAATCATGAATGCTGATGAGAGTCCGGCAACAATGGCCCTGGAAGCAGGCAAGAGAGCGTTGGCAATGGCGAATGTTAAACCGGAAGCGATTGATTTACTCATTATTGCCACCGACACGCCTGAATTTCTGTCTCCGGCCACTGCTTCTAAAGTTCAGCATCTGCTGGGCGCGAAGAATGCTGGTGTATTCGATGTTAATTGTGCTTGTGCCGCCTTTGTAACCGGAGTTGATATTGCCGCAAAATATATTTCAACTGATGACCAGTATTCCAATATCTTAGTTATCGCGACCTACGGGATGAGCCGTTTTCTGGATTTCCACGATATCTATACGGCCACCATTTTTGCCGATGGCGCCGGAGCAGCATTGGTTCAGGTAAGCGACAAACCAGGATTTCTGGGATCGCGGCTGTTTGCCGACGGCAGTTATTTCGATTATATGGGTATTTATGCCGGTGGCGCTCAGATTCCTATTACTCCTGAGCTCATTAAGGCTGGGAAACATCAGGTTCGCTTTGTAAAAAGATTCCCCGAGGATACTAACCTAGCCAACTGGCCGAAATTGATCAGGACCGTCTTAGGGAAGATTAGCAGAACTGAGGCTGACATTGATTTCATCATTTTCACTCAGATTAATATAAATACAATTCGGGAAATGATGAAGGAGTTGAATCTTCCCTGGGAAAAAACTCATACAATAATGGACCATTATGGTTATACCGGATCAGCTTGTATCCCAATGGCTTTGGACGAAGCAGTGAACGCGAACCGGATCAAACGAGACGATCTGGTATTTCTGGTGGGATCCGGCGGTGGATATGCTATGGGAGCTTTGGCTTTTAATTGGTAATCAGGAGTAATAAAAATGGCTAAGTGGTTCCTTTTCGGACTATACATTATTGTGACGATTTACCTCGCCTACCTTGGCAAACGGAAAACGAAATCGTTGAAATCCTATGCCGTAGGTGATGGAAATATGAATCCCTGGATTGTTGCGATTGCGCTGGCCGCGAGCATGACCAGTACAGCCACTTTTATCATCAATCCCGGCATTGTCTATGCATTTGGATTTTCAGCAATCATGGGTTACGGCATTTCTGCTGGTCTGGGCTTGTTCCTTGGCATCATAATTTTATCCAAGGGTTTCCGCAAAATTGGTTGGCGTTCTGATACTTTAACAGTACCCCAGTGGATGGGAACCAGATATAACGACAAACGCTTTACCCTTATTTATGCGGCGGTTAACCTGTTGCTAATCGCAATGGTGGTATTAATTGCTTACGGTTCAGCAATGCTGATCGATTATACATTGGGTATCAGCGCCTTTTTCCCCAAATTCCATTTTGAGATTACACTGATTTTTGTCATCCTGTTTGTATTTACTTATATCAGTTTTGGCGGAACCTATGCCCATGCCTACACCAATACTGTTCAAGGGGCACTTATGTTTGTTATTGCAATCGTTTTGATTGCATCTGGTATTCCCTATTTCAAAGTAGGACTGTTATCGACATTGGCTGCAGAAAATCCCGTATTAGCGAATGTGGTAAATCCACAGAGTTTATTTTTCCGAAATATTTTTGAGGTATTCATTGCCAATTTTTTAGTTGGATTTGCCCTGACAGTCCAACCGCATTTTTTAATCAAATCCATGTATGTTAAAGATGATAAAGCAGTCAATAAATACCTGACAATCGCGGTGCTGATGGGAATTGTTTTTTCATTTGTTCTATTATTGGGTTTATTTGCACGGGCAAAGTTCGGCCCCCAATTCCTGGCAAATGTGGATACTGTTGCTGCCATTTATATTGTTCGAACATTTACTCCGTTGGTGGGGGTGATCATATCGATTGCTATTCTGGCCGCGGCCATGTCGACATTGGATGGTATTCTGGTAGCCTTATCGGCCATCATTGCCAATGATTTCTTCCTGGTTTTGAATGAAAATCGCCTGAAAGATTACACATCGGAAGAACGTTTGACGTTAGCTTTGAAGGTTGGTCGTTATAGTTTAATCGGACTGGCTATCATAACCTTGGCACTGGGCTTAGGACAACATTATTATAAACAGTTTTCCGTGGCTATTTTCGCTCAAACCTGGATTTATGCCTTATTTAACGCTACATTTATTCCGCTGTTGTTTGGCATGTTTGTTAAAAATGTGAATAAGTGGTGGGTACTAAGCGCCTCAGGGTTGTCGATCACGATTCATCTAATTTTCCGATATTGTAAACTATCCCTGCTAACTAACGCGGATTGGGTAAATCCCGGACTTACCGCTGCCTATGGTCTAATTGCCAGCTTAGTGCTAATGGGCGTATTCTATCTACTGGCTTATTTACGACGAGCTAAAGCAAGTTAATTCAATGATCAGACCCTCCGGAATAATTGCATTAATGCTGCTGATTTCCATATTACCAGCTCAGCAGTCAGGGAAAATATCAGGGAAGGTGTCAGCGCAAGATTCAGGCCAGCCATTAATGGGAGCCAACGTCATCCTGCTGGGGACATCACTAGGTGCTGCGACCGACGGCAACGGTGACTTTCAAATTACAAATATTCCGCCGGGGTATTATGAGCTCAAAATCATGATGATTGGTTATACATCAGCCATCATGAAAAATATTCAAATTCACTCAGGACTTACAACTGAGCAGGATTTTCTACTCAACATTGGAGTAGTCGAAGGTGAGTCTGTTACTATAATTGCTAAGCGAGCACTTATTAAAAAAGATGTTACTTATTCCTCACGTTATTTGAACGCCGATCAAATTGAATCTTTGCCTGCTGCAGATTATACCGGCGTTATTGCAATGAATCCCGGTTTTACCAGGGATGCCAAGGGTTTCCATTTACGAGGTGGTCGGGCAGGAGAAGTCAAATTTGCAGTTGATGGTGTGATCCTCCAGGAACCGAATTACGGAACATCATTTTCAGGTGTGTCGGTACTGGCATTAAATAACCGCTCTCTATCAGAAATCAGTATTAAAAGTGGTGGTTTCAATGCCGAATTCGGCAATGCACTATCTGGTATAGTTGAGGTTTCTACCAAAGTGGGTAATCGTGATCGGTATGCGGTTTCGATAGATGTGGAATCTGAGTTGAATATTGATCGCGGGCGTCTCATTCCAGAAGAATTACTGGTACGGAAACGATCAGATACTTTTTTCCTCTACGGTGATGAATATTATGGCGACCAGAAGCGCTACGATTATTCGACTGACTATCGACGGTATCGTCTGAATATCAGTGGACCGATCCCTATTTCAAAAACAGCCACCTTCAGTATCAGTGGCCAATATGTGGGCAGCGAAAATGGCTATCTGAATCGTGAGAATACTCACGATAATTTTACTGAATTGATTCTTAATAGTAAGCTACGCTGGCAATTACTGGGAAACAGCAGCTTAACCCTTAGTATTGGGCACACAGAACGCCAGTACGACCTTTTCGATGTACGGCGGAAATTTATTCCTGATACCAATCAGAGAAGAAACAGTCAGGTAGATCAATTTTCGGCGGTATTCAATCATCCTTTATCAAAGAAACTTTTTTATAATTTATCGGTGGCCTATGGTCGAACCTATTACAAAGCCGCGCAACCCGGTAAGTGGTGGGATTTCACCCTTGATGATGATCAGAATATAAAAGATGGTTTCAACGATTCCCCGGGTGCGATAGAGCTTCCTTTCGAGTATAAAGATTCAACCCTGTTCATTATTGCCGGGGACAACAATTTATTTCGCGAAGAAGATTTGAAAAATTACATGTTTAAATGGAACGCGACCTATCAGGTAAATAAATACCATGAATTTAAAGGTGGACTGGAACTCAATGTCTGGGATCTGAAATATCAAGCGGTATTAGCTTATAAGGGTTTTCCATTTACTTTTGCCCATGGGATGGGCAATGACGATTTAAATCTGCCGGCAATCAGTCCCAAACTATATGCTTTCTTTCTGCAGGATAAACTGGAATTTGCCGGTTTTATCATGAATGCCGGTATGCGTTATGAGATATTCGACCCGGACGCGAAACTTCCTTCTGATTTTTATCGACCCTATCTCGATCCAGGGAATATTGGGCCTGATTTGTCCGACATGGATTATTGGATCGGGCCAAATAATGATATACCTACCCCTAATCCGGATGCGCCCTGGAAACAGGCCAGTATAAAACATTTTATCAGTCCCCGTGCCGGCGTTTCGCACCCCATTACCGAAACCAGCGTATTCCATTTCACCTATGGCCATTTTTACCAGATTCCCGATTGGTACTTATTATACCGGAATTATAATTATTCTTATGATATATTAGCCTTATACGGCAATCCCGATTTGGAGCCTGAAAAAACAATTTCTTATGAAGTTGGAATGAAGCAGGTGCTGCCTAAAGAATTGGTATTTGATGTCACAGCTTTTTATAAGGATATTTCAAATCTTGTCGAAACAACGGTGGTCAATAGTTTAAGTGACCCTGAGTTCATGGAGATTGCTGATACCGACGAAACAATTATTCGATTGCCTACCTGGTATATCAATCGCAATGTGGCCTGGGGAACGGTCAAGGGGCTGGAATTATCTTTGATCAAACGACCGGCAATGACTGGTGGTTTCAGCATGATTCTCTCTTACACCTTCATGATTGCTCGCGGAAAAACATCCGATTATCACGACGGATTTTTGCGACAATTCAGTCGCGGCCAGTTGGAACCGGTCCAGCAGTTTTATCTGAATTGGGATCAACGTCATACGATTTCGGCTAATTTTGATTACCGTCTTACCGATGGCTCCGGATTGACGGTTACGAGTAATTATGGATCAGGTTATCCCTATACCGGTTATCAGGAATCTTTGTTGCCGGTGGAGAATAACAAACGTTTACCGGCTGTAAAAAACACCGATCTAAAGCTGAACAAAGTATTCAAATTTGGTCCAGTCAGAACTAATCTATACTTGTTGGTAACCAACATTTTTGACAACATAAATATCGTTAATTACGACAATGGTGAGAACCGGCGGATTCCGGTTGTGAATCATCTATTAAATTATTCCGCTGAATATCAGGGGCCGCTGGATGATCCCACTGTGTATGGTCCCCACCGTGAGATAAGATTGGGGGTCAACTTTGATTTCTAAGCTGATTAAGGGAATTGTTGTTATCTTTATTACAACCAGTCTCTGGGCAGCCAATGAAGGCCATATTGAGGTTGGAAAACTGTGGGTCAGTCCCAGCGTAGCCAATTATGGTTATATGAGCGTGTTTGAGTATCCCGGTGGTTCAAAGGATTTTTATATAATTGAACAATCCAATTTTTTCTCATGTATCGTTGGGGTAGATACAATTGTACTTTTTGGTGGTACGTTGGGTAATGAACTGGATTACGGTTGGCAAACTGCCGATGGCCGCTTTGAACAATGGGTCGAGCAGGCTAATGGAATCAATAAAGTTCATTTATCCGCAACCAGCGATTTCAGCAATTATTCCGAGGGTAACTTGAATATCAATGTCATGACAGAAATCTTAGCCTATAATCACCCGGATTATGACGATATGATTGTTATTAACCACACATTCACAAATACAGGTAATGTACCCGTTACCGATCTTTATTATGGGTCGCATTTACCAGTTGATGTGGGTGCCAGTGGTATCAGCTACAAGGACTTGGATGATTATGCCAAACATGATGCTGAATCTGGTCTAACCTACATGTACGATGACGATGGCGACAATGATCTGACACCTTATTTTGCCGGGCAAATTTTACTTGGGATTGATGCTGGTGGAGGTATCGATACAGCCAGTAGTTGGTCCACTGCCAGTTATTATCAAATGGTCAATCCGATCACTGGGAAAGCTGATCTGTTAAACAAAATTAAAAGTGGAATTACCCTGAGCAGCGGCAGTCCGGGACCTTGGAGTATTATCAACAGCACAGGCCCTTTTACGATTGCCCCCGGAGCAACCATTTTGTTTTCCATGGCAATAGTTTATGGGGAGGGCTTTAGTGGAATTCACAATAATGTTGTATCGGCCAAGCGTTTAGCGGCTGAAAATTATATTATCCCTGTTGTCGAACAACCACCGCCCATACCGGAGATTTTGAAAACGAATGTTTCCAGCCGGGTGATCGAATTAATTTGGTCCGATGCTCCTGCTAAAACCCCGGATTTCAAAACTTATCGAATCTACAAAAGTGATATATCTGCCATCGGACCCTGGGGGTCTCCAATTGCCGACACAACTGACACAAATTTCATCGACATTGGTCAATCCGGATTTCCGTTATATTATTCAATCACGAGTGTAGATCAAGCCGGGAACGAAACCGGATTATGGGGTCGTGCAAATCGCACCCTGGAGGCGGTCCGTCCTCTGGGAAAAGCGGTAACTAAAATTGATGAGGTTTTGGTTGTTCCAAATCCCTATCTTGGTGGCGCAGATTGGGAGACCAATGATTATGAAAGCCGCATTTATTTTACCCGATTACCGGAAGAATGTACAATTTACATTTACAGTATGATGGGCGATCTGGTGGCAAAATTACCCCATAATATTTCGGGCGATTTGACCCATGATAATTCCGGCTGGGAGGATTGGGATTTACTGTCCCTGAATCGGCAGGAAGTCACCAGTGGTCTGTACCTGTTTCGGGTCGAATCAGCTGAGGGGAATGAATCCAGTGGTAAATTTGTCATTGTAAAAGGGCAGCGATGAGATACTTCCTGTTATCATTGCTTATATTTTCTGCGCTGATAGCGCAATCCAATTTCAATAAAGTGGGCACAGCAGGAATGCTGTTTTTAACTATTCCCAGCAGCGCCGCCGAACAGGCCATGGGGAAGGCGTTTTCCGGGATGCAGCAGGGTGCCAGTGCGGCATTCTCGAATCCAGCCTTGCTGGGTTTTGAAAAATCTTTACAGATGTTTACCGGTTATAGCAGCTGGTTATTAGGATTGCATCATCAATCCGCTGCCATGAGTTTTCGTTTTGGCAGATTGGGCATTGGAATCTCCCAGATGTTGTTAACCACTCAACCGATGACAGTGACAACTACTCGTCAACCTATGGGTACCGGAGAGACATTCAACTACCTTGATGTTGCATTGGGATTATCGGTTTCAAGGGCTTTTTCAAGTCAATTCTCCCTAGGTGGTACTATTAAATATATCCGCGAGTCGGTGCAGTCGGTGATTGCTCAGGGCTTTGGAATTGATATTGGTTCTTTTTACTGGATCGGCTATAGTGATCTCCGAATTTTTATGGTACTGAGGAATTTTGGTCCTGATATGCGATATGGGGGCACATTTTGGGATACGCGGGTTAAGGGTAATGTACGTGATGATATTGAATTAAACTATGAAGAGATAGCTTTACCAGTCACTTTCACTTTGGGACTGGCAGGTACCGTGTGGGAGAATGGTGTCCGCAGTTTGCTGATTGCAGTTGAAGCGGATCATCCCGCTGACTACAGTCAAAGAATTCATATTGGCGGTGAATTTATTCCGAGTAAAAACCTAAGGTTGCGCGGTGGCTACAAAATCAACTACGAACAGGAATCCTGGTCTGGTGGTTGCGGAATTATACTGGGTAATATTAGATTGGATGTGGCTTATTCAGCAATGAAAGATTTTTCAGGTGTAATGTCTTACTCAATCCATTACATCATAAAATGAGAGCAATAAAATGAAAGTTAGAATCATCATCATCGTAATATTATCAATTTTTTTACTGTCCTGTGATGGCGAATCCACGGATGTAATTACCGTTGATGTTATTGCAGTTACTCCATTACAATCACTGGTAAAAGTGGGTGAGACAATTCAATTCAGTGCCGTTGCAAAAGATGTGGACCTAGTCACCGCTGATGGTATTACTTTTACCTGGTCATCTTCTGACCCCCAGGCTGTAAGTATAGACGCTAACGGCTTGGCAACCGGAAATGAAATGGCCAGAGATGTAATTATTACTGCTACAGCCGATGGCATTGAAAGTAATGATGCGGTGATCCATGTAGCTGGTGATCCTGCTTCAATAAATATCGGTACCAGGGCAGAAGCGGTGGTCGCAGGGAAATCGATTACCCTATCCGGTAAAATTTTAGATGAGCTGGGAACGGAAGTTCCCGATGCGACGATTACAGACTGGCAATCGAGTGATGAAACAGTTTTGACAATTACCCCGGGTGGCATTGCAACCGGAATATCCAAGGGGAATACCACCGTTGTTGCTATCATTAATGGGCTGGAGAGCGCTCCCCGCCGTGTTTATGTGTGGGAAATAGCATTTACCGAGGATTTCAGTTCAGTGGATACAACTACAATAGGTGATCTGTATTTTAAGGGAAACAACGGAATGATCTGGCAGATCAATCATGAAGTGAAAACTGATACTTCAGCTGCTGGTCCCTATACTGGAAGACCGGCAATTGTTCAGGATAATGGTAATCCGGTTTTGCGCCTTACCGAACCCAGTCAGGCCTATTTTACCAACCGGCAATTGCTGATCATGACCTATGGCAATTCAACCTACGATACCGAATACATGTGGCCCACCGGCGACGGCATGCTTACCGCTACCAATTTCAGGGTACAAATGCGAATTAAGGGAATGGATGATCCCGTGGCCGGGACGACGGCAGAATCGCTGGTAAATTTTACCCAGTATTTTTCCGGAGCGGCCAGCCCCTATTATTTGGTGTACAGCCCGGGTAGAAATCGTGTGTCAGCCTGGTTTGGCGCTTCACTGGCTCCGGGAGCCTCAATCCCGGACTGGGGTGCTATGCCACAGATAGATTATGGCACTTGGTTCAACATGGTTATGGAAGTTTTTGATGGCACGATGCGCACCGAAGTTTTCACGGGAACCGAACCAACCGGTAACTGGGATTATTCCTATAC
>JABMPO010000315.1 GCA_013203015.1 Fidelibacterota bacterium | reverse complement strand
TTGAAGGCCGTGAGCAAATTGGAATTTAAATGAGACCCAGTCATGGGCAGCATTCCAGTACAACACTGGAAGAAATAAGGCGACGGCAAGTAACCCAGCCAACCAGGGCACTGGCTGCCGGAGGTGGCTGCGCAGGCGCGGATCAATAACTAATACTAAAAAAACACTTCCGAGCCAAAGAATAGCAGTATATTTTGACAAGAGCGCCAAACCAAAGGCAATTCCACTGATCCACCAGTATCTATTTTCGGATTCAAATACAGCCCGATAAAATGCCCACAGCGCCAGTGTTATAAAAAACATCATTGGTGTATCTGGAGTAATTATTGTTCCGGCGGCAAAAAATGGTATTGCCAGTGAATACAGAACCAGTCCGTGCCAGAGGGCTTTTCTATCCTGGTAAATCCGATAGATCAAATCAAGCCCAAGCCAGATGCTGACACTGGTAAGTATTGCTCCCAGCGCTCTGATGCCAAATGCCGATTCACCAAATAAAATTGTCGATAATCTGATTAGCAAAGCAATCATGGGGGGGTGGTCAAAATATGATAATGATAAATTTTTACTCCACACCCAGTAATATGCTTCATCGTCTAATAAATATAGCGGAGCGGAAAACAATCCTTTAAAAACCGTAAGTATAATTATGATAATTAGAATATTTCGGGAATCACGATTCATAGTTTAAAATTACACAATCAGAAGCGCTTATTTTATTACTAATTTGATTCGGAAACAGGCCGAGGATAGCTTGCTATCCGACAGTGATATGCCGTAATTTTATGGCTAAATTATTCCAATACACAGGAGTTGTAAGACTATGAAATACGTATATTATTTTGGTGGTGGGCAGGCTGATGGCAGTGCCGACATGAAAAACCTTTTGGGTGGCAAGGGTGCCAACCTGGCTGAAATGACAGCTATGGGAATACCGGTTCCGCCGGGATTTACAGTTACCACTGATGTTTGTAATACCTATTATGAAAATGCTCGCCAACTACCTGCCGAAGTAGATGATCAGGTAAAAGAAGTAACAGAAAAAATCGAAAATATTATGGGTAAGAAATTTGGCGATGCCAATGATCCGCTGCTGCTTTCGGTTCGTTCCGGTGCCCGGGTATCCATGCCCGGCATGATGGAAACGGTACTGAATGTGGGTCTCACCAGCAAAACCATTCCCGGTCTGATTGAAAAAACCGGAAATCCCCAGTTTGTATATGACGCCTATCGGCGCCTGATTATGATGTACTCCGACGTGGTTATGGAAAAAGCCACCGGTATCGAACCGGCCGATGGTGAAGGCATCCGCCACCAGTTGGAAGAATTGATGGATAATTATAAAGCTGCCAACGGCTACAAATCTGATCTTGATTTGACTGGCAACGACTGGAAAACACTTTCCGAGCAATTCAAAGACAAAATTAAAAACGTTCTGGGCCAAGATTTTCCCGACGATCCCTGGGATCAGTTATGGGGCGGTGTGAAAGCCGTTTTCCAGAGCTGGATGGGTAAACGTGCCATCAACTATCGCCGGATTGAAGGTATCCCCGGTGATTGGGGTACAGCGGTCAATGTACAGGTAATGGTTTTTGGCAACCTTGGTGACGAGAGCGCCACCGGCGTAGCCTTTACCCGCAACCCGGCCACTGGCGAAGATCTGTTCTTCGGTGAGTGGCTGCAGAATGCACAGGGTGAGGATGTGGTGGCTGGAACCCGCACCCCCAATCCACTGAACGAAGCCACCCGCGCTGAAGAGAGCGGCGATCATGTTTCATTGGAAAAATTTAAGCCGGAGCTGTATGCCCAACTGGATGGCATCCGCACCAAATTGGAACAACATTATCGCAATATGCAGGATATCGAATTCACGATCCAGAGCAATAAATTGTGGATGCTTCAGACCCGCGATGGTAAACGCAACGGCGTGGCCGCCATACGAATGGCGGTCGAAATGTTTCATGAAAATCTGATCTCTAAGGAAGAAGCAATCTTGCGCGTAGCGCCAGCTCAATTAGACGAATTACTGCATCCCATGCTAGACCCAGAATCTGAAAGAGTTGCGTCCATACTGGCAAAAGGCCTGCCTGCAGGACCCGGTGGCGCCAGTGGTCAGGTGGTTTTCACCGCCGACGAGGCCGAAGCCTGGGCCAAAAAAGGCAAGCAGGTAATTCTGGTCCGCAACGAGACTTCCCCGGAAGATGTCCACGGTATGCATGCGGCCATGGCCATAT
>JABMPO010000040.1 GCA_013203015.1 Fidelibacterota bacterium | reverse complement strand
GTCCGTTTTGCACACGTACGATGTTATCTTTGTAAGAAGTTATTACGAATACATCCACCCGCAGATTTGATCGCAGCACTGAATTGGATTTATCAGATAATTCAACGAAAAAGGTGATCACCCCACTATTGATTGTAGGCTGGATTCCGGTAACAATTCCGTCCAGGTCATAATCATTTACCCGGACTCGCGCTAAGGACCCAACCTTAAATTTGCTGGCATGAATGTCTGAGATACTTCCCTCAACTTTATAGCTGCTCAAGTCAGCTATCCGAACCACTATTTCACCGGGTTGTACGGTGGAACCAATATTATCATTTAGCCAGGTGATAACGCCATCGCGATCGGCTTTGATATCAGCCAGTTCGAGCTGGCGCACTACTTCCATAATAGATTTTTCCTGTATGCCAATTTTCAGATCAATTTCCCGCAGATCAGCATTCAATGATTTTTCCTCATTCGCTATAGTTTGTTCCAGTAGATAAAGCTCACGTTTGGCTATTTCCAGGTTGAGTCGCGCCTGGTCAAGATGGTCTTTACTACCAGCTCCAATTTCATAAAGGTGTTCAGCCTGGCTCAACTTCGAACGTAATAAATCAAGGGTTAATTGTTTGATATCATATTGCGCCTGTAATTCAGTACGATTTCGTTCCAGCGAAAGTGTTAATTGAATTTTTCGATTTCTCTGCAATTTTAATTCGTCGTTCAAACGATCCAATTCCAATTGCACGAATTCTTTGTTCAATTTTAGAATTGCAGCGCCGGCAGCGACTTTCATTCCCGATTGAAAATGAGCTGCGATTATTGTCGACTGGATTGGGCTGGAGATCACTTGTTCGTATTCCGGGACTATCGTTCCCGTGGCTGACAGGGCGTCTTCTACTCGTCCAAACTCAGCAACAGCGATAAGTATTTTTGAGCGTTTTACTACCGGCTTGATCTTTTGAATGATACCCCAAAATCCAAATATAACGATTGCGGCAAATAAAATAATTTTAAAAGTATTTCTGAATTTGCGTTTAAGTAATTGTTGACTGGTTAAATTGCGATCCACTATGTTTTCCTGTTTCGCTTTATATAGGTCAATTGTCGTGCCAATAGCTATATAGTTTATTTACAGTGTATTATAAAAGTGTTGTACTTATGAAAAGTGTCCATTATCGGACACAGTGTACAGAAACGGACTAATCAGGAAAACCTGAGAAGATAATCTAGCTAATTGTTCTTTTTAAAATTTCGTTAATCTTGTCAATCAGGTTAGCTTGTTTAAATGGCTTAGTTAAAAATCCATTACAACCAGCGGCCATAGCATTAGCCCGGTCGCTGTTGAAAGCGTGGGCTGTAATTGCCAGAATCGGAATGTGGTTCAAGTATTTTGTTGAACGCAAAAAACGAGCCAGGTTCAATCCATCTTCAGCGCCTCTTAAAGAAATATCCAACAGTACCAAATCAATAATGTTGTTGGTGAGTTGCTTTTTCCCTGATTCAACCGTATCGGCAAATTTCAGATGAAATTGGTCCTTAAGATAGTGCTTGATAAGTCTTTGATTGATTGCATCATCTTCTACCACCAGAATCATTATTTTATGTAAAGAATTAATGTCATCAAAATTTCTGGTAATTATCGGGTGTAAGACTTTTTTATCCTTCGGTATAATTACTTCATTGTCATCCGGAAAAGGAATTGAAACAGTAAAAGTCGATCCCTGACCTTTTTTACTTGCCAGGCTGATCTTACCACCACATAATTCACAGAATTTTTTAGTCAGCGATAGACCAAGTCCTAGCCCTTGAAATTCTTTAGTGAAACCCGTACTCTCCTGTGAAAACGGCTCAAATAGTAGCATATGAAAATCCTCGGCAATACCAATCCCGGTATCTACAATTTTAATATCAATGTAATTCCCAGATTTTTCAAGACTGACCTTAACAGACCCTTTAGGAGTATATTTAATTGCATTTTCAATCAGATTATTTATTGCCTTAGTAAGACAGTATTTATCTAACTTGACATATAATTCGGAAAACTCCGTTCTAAACGACAGGCTCAGATCTTTTTCTTGAGCTATTGGGTGAAAATCAGTAATTAAGGATTTTATTTCTTTAACCAGCTCAAATTGTTCGGGACGAATCATATAGTCACCCGCTTCAATCTGACTGATATCCAGTATTGAATGAACGGTTTTCAGCAGCCTTTCTCCGCCACGCCTAATAGCATCAAAATGGTTTTTTTCCTCATCATCGGCTTTTTCATACATCCGGTTTTCCAGCAAATCACTAAAGCCGAGTATACTGTTCAACGGAGTTCTAATTTCATGGGACATGTTAGCAATAAACAGAGTTTTAACTTCTGCGGATTGCTCTGCTTTCTGCAATGCCAGCTTTCGTTCCCGTTCCGCTTTTTTACGTTCTTTAATTTCGCGAGTTAATGCTAAATTAGATTTCTTCAATTCTCGCGAGCGATATTCGATAATTCCCGTACGGTATTTATGCAAACCGAAAGCAGTAGCAAGAGTAATTACCAATATCACAAATTTGAACCAACCGGTCTGCCAGTAAGCCGGATGTACCGTAATCTCAACTGCAGTACCTATTTCATTCCAGAGTCCGTCATTATTGCTGCCACGAACCCGAAAAGTGTATTTACCGGGTGGAATACTGGTATAGGTAGCCATTCTTCGGTTCCCCACATAATTCCATTCCGACTCAAATCCTTCCAATATATAAGCATAGCGATTTTTAGACGATAGATTATAATTAAGTGCTGCATATTCCAGCGAGAAAACATGATCATCGTGATATAATTCAAGTTCTCTGGATTCGGAAATGGTATTTTCCAATGGGGAGTCTGGACCCGGTATAACCGATTTATTGAAGAGCAGGAAATCAGTCAGCACAACCGGGGGGACAAAGCTGTTGTCTTTGATACTATCCGGGTAAAAAGTATTATAACCGTTGACGCCACCAAAATACATTTTACCACTCTGATTTTTATATATAGCGCCTGAATTAAATTCGTTACTCTGGAGTCCATCTAACATATCATAATTCTTAAACACCGATTTTTGCGGATCAAATTTTGACAATCCTTTATTGGTACTAAGCCACAAAAATCTACTATCATCTTCCATGATTCCATAAACCACATCATTTGGCAATCCAGCAGCGATTGTATAATGGTAGAATTCACCACTATTACGGTCATGCCGGACCAGTCCACTGCCAAAAGTACCAATCCAGATAATACCGGCCTGATCCTCAAAAATGGACAATATTTCCTTAGTATTCAGCCCATCGGTTTCAGGTTCGAAATAGCTTATGGCAGATCGTTTCGGATTGATGACAAACAAGCCTTCGGCTTCGACACCAACCCACAGATACCCTGCATTGTCTTCAAACAAGGCTGATATGGAAACATTAGTGATGATCGAAGTATGGCTATTGGTGATATCCACCAACTCTGAAAAAATACCGGATTGGGGGTCAAAACTCCGTAATCCTTCACTTGTACCAACCCAGAAAACACCCTGGGTATCCTGTAGTAAATGATAGATGGCATTGATTCCACCATAATACTCATTGTCAGGATCGGGGATAAAATGCTTGAACGAATCTGTTTCTGGTAAGTATTTCTCCAGGCCTTCTTCCGTCCCAACCCAGATATTTTTATTACTATCTTCAATGATTGACCAGCAACTGTTATCAAGCAGGCTGCCCGGCTGCTCTTTGCTATGAAAATATTGTGCGGTAAGACCGGTTTTGCAATCATATCTTGATAAACCATTAACTGTTGCAACCCACAGATTCCCCTGGCTGTCTTCACAGAACGAATACACCTGGTTACTGGTTAAAGCTTCCGGGGTAAATGGACTTTTACGAATATGATTAAATGGTTTTATTTTTTGGTTCAGAAGACTAATTCCGCCATTGATAGTTCCTACCCATAGAATACCGGACTGATCTTCAAAAATTGAAAGGATGCCATTATCGGCCAGACTATTTTTGTTGGCAATATCATTCTTAAGTCTGATAAAATTGTTAGACGCGCGACTAAAAAGATTCAGACCATCTTCGGTTCCAATCCAAATATTATTTTCTAAATCTTCATACAGGGCAGTTATATTATCATTGCTCAAGCTATGCAAATTACCTGAAGTTTTTTCAAAATGGCTTATGGCGCCACTACTGAGGTCCAATTTGTCAAGCCCATCACCCTCAGTACCAATCCATAAATTATTGGCTGAATCAACCAGCAGACTGGTCAGGAAATTTTCTCCTAATGCCGCCTGTTTTAAATCATCATAAAATGGCTGTGAAAAATTCTGATCGGTATAATTATATTTATTCAAACCACTGGCCGTACCAACCCAAAAATTACCATTTTTATCAATCGTCATGGCATAAATATGGTCGCCACTGATCGATCCTGCGTCGAGACTGTCGTGCTGGAATTGATGAAAACTATTTTCTTTATAATCAAAGCGATTCAGGCCGCCCCCATCAGTTCCGATCCATAAATTACCCTGGGGGTCCTCTAATATTTCCCAGATATAATCACTCGAAAGACTAACCGGATTACCTGGATCATGCCGATAGCTGACAAATTTATTGTTGGCGCGATCAAATCTATTCAAACCACCACCATAGGTAGCTATCCAGAGATTATTCCGGGAATCCTCATAAACAGCATAAATTGTATTGGCCGTTAAACTGGTGGTATCACCGATAACGGGATAATACGATTGAAATTGATTGCCATCATACCGGTTCAATCCATCTTCGGTTCCGAACCACAAGAATCCGCGGCTATCCTGAAAAATACAGAAAACTGAATTTTGCGAAAGACCCTGCTCAATCGACAATCGGTCAAAATTGAAATGGTCAATATTATGGCTAGCTACTAATACTGTCAGTAAGAATAACCAACCCAATTTTCGGTTACCGGTTCTCATCGCTCCCAGTCTGATTCAATTTGTTTGATATTAATATTTTCCGGATAAATCATGCTATTTTTTCAATATCTCGCGCACTTTGACAGCCAAATCATTTTTGCGAAAAGGTTTTTGCAATATTTCAATCCCCGATTCACTTGATTGTTTAACCAGTATCGACTCCGGACCATAGCCCGTGATAAATAAAAATTTCTGCTGCGGATTCCGGGAAATTATATCATTATACAATCCCATCCCACTCATTCCAGGCATTACAACATCAGAAATTATCAAGTCGATTAAGGAATTCTTCTCACTGTAAATACTTAATCCCATATGACCATTTTCAGCTATCAGAACCTGATAGCCGATTATTGACAGGGTGGTACTGACAATGTCCAGCAGATTTTTATCATCTTCGACCAGTAAGATTGTCTCGCCTCCGCCTTGAATATTTGTAACCAGTGATTTTCCTTCGGTTTTAATTTTAGCTGCAACATCAGATTTTCCAACCGGGAAATAAATCGAAAAAGACGTGCCAATACCAACATTACTTTTACATTCGATGTAGCCCTTGTGTTGTTTGACCAAACCAAATACCATTGATAATCCCAGTCCGGTGCCCTCATCAATATCCTTGGTAGAAAAAAATGGATCAAATATCCGGGCTTGAATATCCGGATCTATTCCTGTCCCGGTATCTGAAATCACTAAGCTAACATAATCGCCGGGGAATAAATCGATCTGGTCGTTTAGATAATCCTGGTTTAGCTCAACGTTTTCGGTGCGGATAGTCAATTGGCCACCATTAGGCATGGCATCACGGGCATTGATACACAGGTTCAGAATGATCTGATCCAAAGCAGTAAGATCGGCGATTATCGTTTTCAAGTCCGGTTCGAGCTTTACATCTAAAATAATGTTCTCACCAATCACGTTTTCAAGCAAATTAACGGAATTGAATGCAACCTTGTTTAGATTAATTGTTTTAGGATTTAAAACCTGCTGGCGGCTGAAAGCCAATAATTGCTGCACCAAAAGGGCTGCTTTTTCGCAGCGATCAATGATATTCTTCAGATTATTTGCCACCAGTTCCTGGTTCTCAACATCGTAGAGCGCCAGCTCGGCGTAGCCCATAATCCCACCCAGTTTGTTGTTGAAATCATGAGCGACCCCACCTGCCAATTGACCGATGGCTTCCATCTTCTGAGCCTGTTTTAACTGGTTCTGTACATCAGTTCTCTCTTTAATCTCCTGCAACAAATGATCATAAGTCTGAGCATTTTGAATTACAGTCGAAGCATAAATAGCAAAAGTCTCTACCAGGCGTTGATCATCCTCATTAAAGGGTTTACCCATTCGATTAAGGCACATGACTCCAATCGCTTCATCATCAACAATAAATGGCGCTACCACTATCCGTTCATTCTCCTCAACTCTGGTGCCTGGAATCTGGTAGCCACCCCCCCCACCTTTAACCGAATTAAAAATCAAACAGGATTTAGCCCGTAATGCCTTTCCGGAATAACTACCGGCTATCTCAATTTTTGTAGCCAGAATTTCTTTCTCATATTCCGGATCGACTGCCACTACCGGTTCCAGAATCTGATCTTCTTCATTAACAAGATAGATCACACAACTATAGGATTGCAGCAGATCGTTGGCCTTGACGCCGATCTGTTTGAGAACCGATTTAAGTTCAAGATTTGCTGTCAACTGCCGTGCTATCTCAAGCAACCTATCCTGTTGATCGGTTTTTGACTGCAAATTTTTCTGCGATTCCTTCAGCATTTTGATATTGAAGTGCAGTTCCGATCTTCTCAGCATTAATACTCGGGTAAACCAGCCAATTGAAATAGCTACGAAGAATCCGATTATCAATACTATCAAGTATTTGGGTCGGTCAATTGATATAAACCATAATGGATGTGCCGCCAGTACCAATGTCCATTCCCGATCCATCACTGCAATAATTTGATCATCGCAGCGGATCAGTTTTTCAAAGTCTGTTTTCTCCAGAGTTGAATAAAAAATATTTGCTTCATCTCGAATAGTAACATAAAATTTTTCTTTTAGAATCTGTCCCAGGCTGTAATTAATAAAATGCTCAATTTTAAAAACACCGTTAAGATATCCGTCCGGTTGATTGTTCTTTTCCAGTGGGAAATAGGTTGCAATACCAACTCCTCCCTGCCAGAGTGTCACCGGCGGTGTTGCAATCGACTGCCTGGTTTTTTCCACGGTAATAAATGTTTCAGCCGCTGAAGGATGGTCATGTAGATCACGCCCCAGAGCAGCCTGATTTTCCAATTGCGGTACAACCCATTGAATAATTCCCACGGAATCGATATAATTAATTGCCTGGAAGCCACCAAATTGACCCAAGATAGTTTCAACTCGCTGCGTAAAAGTTGACCTGGTATTGATGTAACCATTATTCCATTCCTGTTGTAGATAACGCACAATTGCCAGATGACTGTTAATACCCTCCTCCAGGCGAATTGCTACCTGGTCGGCTGCGAGATGGGTTTGGTAGTGAATTTCCTTGTAATCATCGTTGTATAGCAGGCGGGATATATAATAAAATCCAGTCATCACCAATAAAAACAATATTACTGGGTAAAAAATATTTCGTTTTCGGTGAAATTTCCGCATATCAAAACCGGCTATGAATCTTACTTAAAGTTGTAAAATACTGGATATTTGCGCTAATCATGGCAAAGAGATTAATATTGCAAGACCAATTTATTCAGCAGAATTTCTTAAAATGAAATTGTTTTTACTGCTGTATGCCAATCCTGCCGAGGAGTGATCTAGAACACACACAATGGATCCCCACGGGTAAACCCGTGGTTCTATCAATTACCCGGCTTCGCTCAAAAAGCTACGCCGCGGTTATCCGCTACTACCCTAGAATACCATCGCGCCGAAGCAATCATATTTAACGCATTTATCCCCGGGGTATTCTTTGAAGGCGGATAAACCGAGTTGAATTTTCATTCACAAATTCAACGACCATAGATCAGATGATCCAGCCATAAAGCGGGACGGTGCACAGTCGGGAAATATTTTATGAATAATCGCACTATATTATGAAACCAGTTGTTCTTATGCGAAAATGGACAGACCGACATGCACAGGCCACAATCGGTGCCAACCCGGCGCCAGTAGGTATAACATTTCTCAACTTTCGTTGGCCATTTTTGAACTCCACGGATGGATTCTTTTTCAGCCATTGACAGTGCTTTGGGCGGGCATAGTTGGGCACATTTCCGGCAGATTTCACAAAATTGTTGAGCGCCGACAGCAACGGACTGATTCGACTGGAGTTGCAGATCAGTGGTAACAGCGCCAATACGAACGCGACTGCCATATTTTTCGGCTATCAGGATATTATTACGACCCAATTCACCCAGTCCCGCTTTGATTGCCAGGGGTGGTAAAATCAAATCATAATGAGCATCAAATTGGGCTTTGGCAGAATAGCCGGCTTGCTTCAGGACTGCGGCAATTGTCTGTGCTATCACCGCTGAAAAATAGTATTGCCGAGCGGATTCCAGAAGTGTATCAGCTTTGGGCGCCTTTTGCATTCGCTGAAAGTCCATTTCCACCAAAAATACAATTACCTGGGGATGGGACAATTCAATCTGTTGACCGTAATTCGCATCAAGGCGTCCTTTATGGGTATATACAAATTCCTGATCCAGCCCCGTACAACCTACTGCTATCGCTCCCAACTGCCGGGCCAGTTTTTTGATCAGGTTGGTCTTGTTGGACGCTTTTTGCAAACGATTGGACCAGTCGCAAACCGTTTCCCGATCAACGGAAATATCGTCTATATCGTCAAAGTATTTCCAGGCAGCAGTTGATAATTCTCGATCAAAATATAAACCTTCTTCGCTCATTAATTTAGGCATCATGCGCAAACGGTCATCAACATCCTGTAGTTCGGACCGCAATTGGTAATAATCGTCATACGGTTCAGTTCCCGCCGACCGGGCCATGCGAGCAAACATGGTATCCCGTTCGTCAAAACGTTCGCTGGGCAATTGCATGATATTTCTGGGACGCGCCAAGTTGGATAACCTCCTAAACGTTTAACAACCTGAAATTTAGCGGCTAATTTACTATGGGATGAACAGAAATACCCGGGAACATCGTACATTTGCCCCGGACATCAATTAAATATTAGCTGAAAACAGATTATTATGGACCATATTTATCTTGATTACAACGCCACTTCTCCCATCGATCCACGGGTGGTCGAAGCAATGCAACCATACATCAGCCAACATTTTGGCAATCCATCCAGCAGTCACTCATTTGGAGTGACAGCCCGCAAAGCCGTCAATGCGGCCCGCCGACAGGTGGCTGACATGTTGGGTTGTTCAACTGCGGAAATCCTTTTTGCCAGCGGCGGCTCGGAAGCAAATAATTATGCTATAAAAGGGGTGGCAGAAGCTTATCGTGACCGTGGCAATCACATAATTACTTCCGCAATCGAGCATCCGTCCGTAAGTGAAGTCTGCGCTCATCTGGCTACTCAAGGATTCAAAATCACCTACCTGCCAGTTGACGAATTCGGTCTGATTGATCCCCAGCAGGTGGAGGAAGCAATCACTCCCCAGACTATTCTAATATCAATCATGCACGCTAATAACGAGATCGGAACTATTGAACCAATTGCTGAAATTACCGATATCGCCCATGGCCACGGTGTGTTGATCCACAGCGATTGCGCCCAGTCATTGGGTAAAATTCCCGTCACAGTGGCCGAATTGGGTGTCGATTTACTTTCGTTTGCCGGCCATAAGCTATATGCCCCCAAGGGAATTGGAGCCTTGTACATTCGCGATGGTCTAAAGCTAAGTAAACAAATTCACGGCGCCGATCACGAACTTAATCGCCGGGCTGGTACCGAAAATGTGATTGAGATAGTTGGACTGGGTAAAGCCTGCCAACTGGCCGGTGACGGCCTGGAAAAATCGACAGCTCATCTACACCAGCTGCGGGATCGGCTGGAAGCAGGAGTAAAAAAAGAATTCCCCCAGATTCGTATTAACGGTCATCCGAAAAAACGCCTACCCAATACCGCCAGTATCAGTTTCCCGCATCAGGAAGCAAATACTATTTTGTCCGAACTGGACACCGTAGCAGCCTCCGCCGGTGCGGCTTGTCACGCCGATCAGGTTGATGTATCAACAGTCCTGCAAGCAATACAGGTGCCACTTGAATACGCCATGGGTACTATCCGTTTTTCGGTGGGGCGGTTCACAACCAGCGCTGAAATCGACCGAGCAATTACTGAAATTTCACGAGTCGTAAAACGACTGCAAACCAGCGCAGCGCTGCCTATCGATTTTGACGATTCAGGAGAAATTAAACTGACCCACTTCACCCACGGATTGGGCTGTGCCTGCAAACTGCGCCCGCAATTGCTGGAAGAGGTGCTGCAGAAATTATCCACACCGGAAGACACCAATATTCTGGTAGGCACCGATACCGCAGACGATGCCGCTGTCTATCGCATCGATGATAATAAAGCCATTATTCAGACAGTTGATTTTTTCACCCCAATTGTTGATGATCCCTATCAATTTGGCGCTATCGCCGCCGCTAATTCGCTCAGTGATGTTTACGCCATGGGCGGCCGGCCGCTGTTCGCGCTGAATGTGGTGGGCTTCCCCAGCAGTCGGTTACCAATTTCGGTACTGGAAGCAATTCTTTTGGGTGCCCAGGATAAAGCGGAGGAAGCTGGTATTGCCATCATCGGGGGTCACACCGTGGATGACACTGAACCGAAATTCGGTCTGGCTGTCACCGGCATTATCCATCCAAACAAAATTGTGGCCAATATTGGCGCCCAGCCAGGCGATGCCCTGATCCTCACCAAACCTATTGGCACCGGGATTCTTTCCACGGCCTTGAAACGTGGTTTACTGGAGCCGGACCAGGCTGATACGCTTACCAAAACAATGGCTTCTTTGAATAAATCCGCGGCCGAAGCGATGCAGGCTATTGGCGTTAATGCTTGCACTGACATCACTGGCTTCGGACTACTGGGACATCTACTGGAAATGATGAAAGGTTCCGGTACTACCGCCCTGATCAAAGCCGCTGCTGTCCCCATTTTGCCGGGCGCTGCTGATCTAGTTACTTCCGGGGTGGTACCCGGCGGTACCCGTGATAATCGTGATTATAGCAACCCTTTTACCGAATATGCAGATAGCATTTCAGAGGTCCAACAATTATTGCTCAACGATGCTCAGACTTCCGGCGGATTGCTGATTGCAGTCGTCGAAGGAAAATCTCAAGAATTATTAAATCGACTGACAGCTAACGGTGTAGTGGAGGCCTGTCAAATTGGGCAAGTAGTTGCTGGAGATAGTAAACAAATTAAAATATTGTGAAATTAATAGGTTTTGTAGGGACAACTCATGAGTTGTCCCTACCTAAAAATCATGGATGCTAACCATTTCTATTCGTATAAATCATCCAGGTCAGCGCTGGCGATTTCAATAAACAGGTTTGCTAGCTTTTCCGTGAGTGCTTTATAATAAGCCGCCCCCTTCTCGGCTGTCGCTTGCCGAGGATCGCCAATACCAGTGTCATCAGTGACTTGGGACCATTTCCGCTCACTCCAGGCCCAATCTTCACGGATGGCTGTGATTTTCGAACGCCGTTCCACTCCCGGACCAGCCTGATCCAATGGTAACACTAATTCCGGCATTAGATGTAGCATCAGGCTGGTTTCCATTTCATCGGCATGGTCACCATCATTAGAGAAATATTCCATTTTACCAAGAGCAGCATACCAGTTGCAGAAGCTGAGGAACATGGCCGGGTATTTCAGTCCCAATTCGCGTAGCAGCGGCTTAAAATCATTCCCACCATGACTGTTCAGGATCAATAATTTCCTGATACCCTGGCGATCCAGCACGGTAATGATATCGTTCAAGATCGCAGCCTGGGTGGTCGGATTGATATTCATAACCAACCTAATATCGACCTGACCGGTATTTACACCATAGGGAACGGTAGGCAGGACTATGATTCGGGCACCCTGATTCCAGGCGGTTTCCGCGGCAGCGGCAGCCAGTTCATCCGATTCGATTACATCAGTGCCGTAGGGCAGGTGATAATTATGGGCTTCAACTGCGCCCCAGGGTAAAATCGCCAAGTCAATTGGTCGATCCTTGATATCGCCCCAGTTGCATTCTGCTAAAAGATATGGACGCATGATTACCTCATTTTTTTACATTATTATTTATCTGGTACTAAACTATTTCTTAGGAATCGCTCTAACCAATTTACCGTTTCAGCATGTGATAAATCAGCGGCGTGTAGAAATAGAATCCGATTTTCCAGATCACCGGCAACCACCGCTTCTTCCGCCAGCAGTTTGAAGGGTAGGTTCTGTCGACTAAGATTTTTCATCAGGGTCACATTCTCCGGTGCCAGGTGGTCGGTGAAGATACTGCGGAAAATCTTTTTTCCATCACTGGTGATCCAGTCTTCAAAAATATCCAATTGAGCGTAGGTGGCGTCAAGCAAGTATACTTCCCTAATTTTATCTGTCATTCCCCCCTGCTTCAGAATCTGTCCGATCACTCGATAGGTACCACTATGGCCAGCGAGAATAACCGAACCGAGATTCTGGTGCTCAATCACCCGTTCCATTTTCAATGTATCCAATACTTCGACTGCCAGTCGCTTGAAACCACCAATCGATTCCAGTTTACCGTAACCCGAATCGCGGGCATCTTTCGGTCCCTGGGGAAATACCAAGATCAGATTTTTACCACTGGCGAACACCATCTCTCGCAACGAAAATTTGTCCAATGACTTGCGAATGTTATTATTATGTCCATGAAAATAGAACAGCAGATCCACTGATTTCTCAGGCCGGAATCCGGCCGGTACAAAAATCGCTACTGATTGATCATTGTAATGAATAGCCGCCGGATAGAATTCATCTTTGCGGGTGTATCCATCAACTCGACTGGTATCCGGGTATGGTGCGTGCTCCATAGAAAATATTGCCAGTTTTCCCGCCGATGTGGTTTCCCAGTCTGTTGCCAAAAGCATAAATTCTTGCAGGCAAAAAATCACGCTAAAGCGATAGAGTATCAGTGCTATATTTTTCATGTTATTTGGCTGTTTATTTTCACGGAAATTAGTTGTTACCAGCAACCACCGAAAGGGAAAAACATGGCAATCAGGAAATTTTCCGATCATCCGGCAATAACGGGGAAACTATTGCTTGCAGGATTATTAATACTTTTATCGTGGAGCTGTAAAGAAATGAAAGACACTACGTTGATTATAGCTAATGCCAATATCTGGACTGGCAATCCCGATCAGCCCCAAGCAAGGGCAATGGCAATTGCCGGCGATAAAATTCTGGCGGTCGGATCTACCGCTGAAATTATTAAGCTGGCTGGTGCGAAAACTAAAACCATTGATGCCAATGGCCGGTTTATCGTTCCCGGATTCCACGATGCCCATCTCCATTTTTTAAGCGGTGGGTTCAACCTGGCATCCGTCCAATTGCGAACAGCAGAATCGAAGGAGGAGTTTGTCCGACGTATTGCCGAATATACCAAAACGATTGAACCGGGAACCTGGATCACTGGCGGCGACTGGGACCACACCCTCTGGGGTGGTGAATTGCCTACCAAAGACTGGATCGATACGGTTGCGCCGGATAATCCGGTATGGGTCAATCGTTTGGACGGCCACATGGCTCTGGCCAATTCACTTGCACTAGCTGCAGGCGGTGTGGACGCCAGCACAGCCGACATTGCTGGTGGTACTATCGTCCGGGATACAGATGGCAATCCCACCGGAATTTTAAAAGATAACGCCATGGACCCGGTGACCAGAGTTGAGCCGGAACCACCGGATTCATTGAAATTCCGGGCTTTAAAAGCAGCCATGAAATACGTCAACCGCCAGGGCGTCACTTCTATAGGACATATGGGTACCTGGGACGATTTACGAATCTTCCAGGCCGGTTATAAGCAGGGTTTGTTCACCACCCGCGTAAGTGCTAACGTGCCATTATCGACCTGGAAACGACTGGAGGAAAAAATCACTGCCGAAGGGAATGGTGACGAGTGGCTACGCTGGGGTGGGTTGAAATCATTTATGGATGGATCGCTGGGCTCGCACACTGCCGCTTTTTTTGAACCTTTCATCGATGATACAAACAATACGGGGCTGCTGGTAAATGATCCGGAAGAGCTGTACGCTTTATACCAGGCTGCCGATGCCGCAGGCTTACAACTTGCGACCCATGCCATCGGCGACCGCGCTATCAGTATTATACTGGATTTATACAGTCGCGTGGCAGACGTTAATGGTGACCGGGACCGCCGCTTTCGGATTGAACATTCCCAGCATATTCATCCCAAGGATTTTGTACGTTACCGCGACCTGGATGTGATTGCCTCCATGCAGCCCTACCATTGCATCGATGACGGTCGCTGGGCTGAGCCATACATCGGCTACGAACGTTGCAAAACGACTTATGCATTCCGAACCCTGGCTGAACATGGTGTTACAATGTCATTTGGCAGCGACTGGTACGTGGCGCCGCCCACACCAATAGAAGGTATATATGCGGCGGTCACCCGCCGGACTCTGGACGATAAAAACCCCAATGGTTGGATACCGGAAGAAAAGCTGACGGTCAATGAAGCCCTGCGAGCTTATACAATCGATGCAGCTTATGCCACATTTGAGGAAAACATCAAAGGTAGTCTGGAACCGGGTAAGCTGGCAGATTTTGTGGTAATCGATAAGGATTTGACTACCATACCACCGGAGACAATCCGGGATGCTGAAGTTGTAATGACAATAGTCAACGGGAAAGTGGTATTTGAGAAATGACAGCTGCATGGACGCCATCCCTATGAGGGATGGCGTCCATCTGAATACTGAGCCTGTCAAAGCATGCCAACTATCAATATTCATGTACCCACAGACAGTCAACTATATATAAAACAGGAAACATACTAATGAAAATCTTTCTACTTCTGCTTACGATTAGTAGCACAATATTTTGCCAGGAACCGACTATTCTTTCGGATAAGATTTTTGAATATCAATCTGATTACCAAAAAATCCACGGCTGGATCGAAAGCCAGGGTTTATTTATAGAGAATTCGGCCAAACTGGAAAATCTTTTCTATCTGATGAATGTTGACCACGAAAACCAGGTGGTTCACGTGGGTTATTTCCTGGACTGGGAAAATGAGTTTCCCGATTTCGGCCGAACCTTTAAGACAACACCAAAAAAAATACTGGGCCAAATTTTACTGCCTCTGGTTTATACCAATTTTCTCTATATCCCCAATAGCGGCGGACTTCAGCAAATCCAGTTCGGCAAACATGACGTGGAAGGAATTTATGCCAAGTATTCATACGATGATTCAGACTTAACGGAATTACTGGAATTACGGTTCGAGCTACCAGGCCATAACGAAATTAAAGTGCCCAATGAAAAACTGGGAATAACCATGGCTGACGTGAGTCAGGATATGGTTCCCTGGATTAAAGTGGCTTCCTGGAATCATCTTTTCGCTCCGCCAGTGAAAAACGACCAAACTCAAAAATTTAAAGCAAAGCTTTTCCCGAAAGACAAATGGCAGGAATACAACATGGACCGAAAAAGGGCCGAAGTTGGTAAAAAATATCTTATCCCGGAAAATAGTCAGTAACCCTCCAGATTGTCAGATGTAACCCGGAAGGTCGCTGCAAATAAAAATGAAAATCACTTACTACGTCGCAGCCAGTATTGATGGCTTCATCGCCAAAACCGATGGTAGTGTTGATTGGCTTCCCCAACCGGAACAGGGTGTTGAGGATTACGGATATACGACTTTCTACCAATCAGTGGATGCCTTGGTTATGGGTCGTGTTACCTATGAACAAGTCCTCAGTTTCGGCGATTGGCCATACCCTGACAAACCAGTCTTGGTGCTATCTGGCCAATCAATAACAGCCCAACAAGATAATGTAATGCTTTATGCCAGCATTTCGGAATTAGCTGATAAAATATATCAATTCGGATATAAACACATCTGGCTTGTGGGCGGTGGGAAAACAGCATCGACATTTTTACAGGCTGGTTTACTGGACGAATTGATCGTAACCTACATTCCGGTGGCGTTGGGCTCAGGGATATCACTCTTCTCAGAACCCGCAGCCGAGACGGAAATGGAAATTATCAACAGCACTGATTACCCCACCGGAGTAGTTCAGATTACCTATGGAATAAAACCCTGATGGGCGATAATTATTCAATAACTGCTCGACTTTACGATCCATTGTTATACCTGGCAATGCGTCCAATTCGCAAAGCCGTGCTACGGGAATTGGCGGACAATCAGCAAGATGCCATAGTTGATCTCTGCGGCGGTACCGGCAACCAACTTAAACTGCTGGCACGCAATGGCTTCACTGATCTGCACTGTGTTGACCTGTCTCCTGAAATGCTGGCGATTGCCATAAATGGGGAGAATTCAATCAATATTTACGAAGAGGATGCTACCACTACCGGATTTGACAATGGACGCTTCGATGTTGCCATTATAAGTTTTGCCCTCCACGAAAAAGATTTAACCACCCGCGAAAACCTGCTAACGGAAGCTTTTCGCATTTTAAAACCGGATGGTAAATTACTGATTGTTGATTTTCATTTCGATGACCAGACAAAATTATTGGGACGATCTGCCATTATCCTGGTGGAATGGTTCGCTGGTGGTGATCACTATCGGAATTTTAAAGATTATATTTCAAAAGGGGGGCTTCCGAATCTGGTCGATCTCAAAAAGTTTAATTGTGTCAAGGCTACCCGGTTGTTGCAGGGTGG
>JABMPO010000314.1 GCA_013203015.1 Fidelibacterota bacterium | reverse complement strand
ATGGTCAGTCTGGACATGGCCGGCATGGCGGTTTCAAATGGCACAGCCTGTTCCTCCGGGACTGTTAAGTCATCCCACGTTCTTGAAGCGCTGGGGCTTAAACCGGAAGCTAACCGCTGCACAATCCGGATCAGTTTCGGTCGCGATAACACTGCGGAAGAAGTGGAACAACTGGCTGATAAACTGGTAGAATTCGCCACAAGAGCCAAAAATCGCTGAAAATAGTGCCAACCAGAAAACAAAAAGTATTAGTAGCAATGTCAGGCGGAGTTGACAGTTCGGTGGCGCTGTACCGTGTTCTGGAGCAGGGCTACGATGCTATCGGTGTCACAATGAAACTATGGGAATACGAGCAGGTTGGTGGCAATACGGGGAAAAACGTAAGCTGTTGCTCGCTGGAATCCTTCAATAATGCCAAATTGGTATGCGAACAACTTGGAGTACCCCATTACACGCTTGATCATTCGGCGGCCTTCCGCAAATCAGTTGTAGATAATTTTGTTGACGAATATTTTCTGGGACGAACTCCTAACCCCTGCGTCCGCTGCAATGTGTTTCTGAAATGGGGGACTTTACTGGAGCAAGCCCGGCAACTGGGCGCCGATCTGGTTGCTACCGGCCATTACGCTCGCACAATCCAAATTAACGGACAAACCAGGCTTTTGAAAGGTCGTGATGCTAAAAAGGATCAAACCTATTTTTTATGGGGTATTGAACGCGAGGCGATCCAACAGACCTTATTCCCCCTAGGTGATCTGACCAAACCGGAAGTTCGCAAAATCGCTAAGGCCATTGACCTGCCTACCGCTTTGGAGCCGGAAAGTCAGGAAGTCTGTTTTATCCCTGACAATGATTATCGTCGATTTATCAATGAATATGCACCGGAACGGGTAAATGAGTCCAAGTCCGGGTATTTTATTGACCCACAGGGAAAAATTTTGGGTCTCCATTCCGGGATAACCAATTACACGATCGGACAACGCAAGGGTCTGGGCATAGCCGGCCCGGAGGCTTATTATGTCAAAGATATTAATTTGGATACCGGCAATATTATCCTGGGGACGCGTTCCGAACTTCGGTTCAATGGCTGTGTAATTGACAACCTGAATCTGCTTACCGATGATAAATTATCGCAAATGAAGCAAGTCACGGTTCAGATTCGCTATAACCATCCGGGAATTGGAGCAAAGATTGAAGTATTGGACTCAGGCAGGTTAAAATTAAAATTTCGCGAACCACAATTTGCCGTGACGCCGGGACAGAGTGCGGTTTTTTATCAAGATGATGTTGTTTTGGGCGGCGGCCTGATAATCGAAGGATTAAAATGAACAGAACACGCCCGCTGGCGGTGGCTATAATGGCTGCCGGACAAGGAAAGCGAATGAATTCACCCTTGCCAAAAGTGCTCCACGAAATCGGCGGTAAACCCATGTTACTGCTGGTCACTGATTTAGCACAATCCATCGGCGCTGAGCGAATCATTGCGATTATTGGACACGGCCGCGAATTGGTTGAAGACACATTGATCGGCACTGGTGTAGAAACGGTAATCCAGGAACAACAATTAGGCACGGGACACGCGATCCGGCAAACCGAACTACTCCTGTCCGGTTTTGATGGTGATATCATGGTTCTTTCCGGCGATGTTCCGCTTTTGACGCGAGCGAGTCTGGAGAAATTATTGGCCACCCATTATAAATCCCAGGCCGGCGCCACATTGATGACGGCACGCTTCGATGATCCGACCGGATATGGCCGGATAATACGGGATGCTAACGGTTTTTTGGATAAGATTGTTGAGCACAGGGATTGCACTCCCGAACAACTGGATATAAACGAAATTAATGCCGGCATATATATTTTTGATGCAAAAACTTTGTTTAAAAGTTTGAAATTGATTGATAATAATAATGCTCAGGGTGAATATTACCTCCCTGACTCATTAAACAATTTTCCACAATTCGGGCATACAATTGCACTGGAGTTACTGGATGACCCGGTGGAAATCGCCGGAATAAATACGCGGGAACAACTTATTAAAATAAATCGTATTTTCAGTGAACGTAATGGGTAACAATATGCGAAATACAATCCTGTTTTTACTTTTGATCAGTCTTGTTTTCGGGCAATTCAAAGCTGATATCACTCGGGTCGATTTTCCCGAAGAATTGCAGAAAATGACCGCCCTTGAATCTCGGTCCCTGTTTGATCCAGCCCGATTTCATATGAATCACAGTTTCTCCATGTCCATGATGAACATGGGTGGTATTTCGGTTGGAATGGGCGCTTATACCAATAATATGTCGTTCCTGCTCCGTAACAACCTGCGCTTGACAACCAGTTTCAGTCTGGTCAAACCAACCATGATGCAAGACCTGAACTCACCTAATACGCTTGACGGCCAAATATATTATGGGGCTCACCTTGAATACCAGCCTAATGAAAATACTCTATTTCAGTTGGGCTTCCAGACTTATCCAGCCTATTCCTATTACAATCGCCCAAATTATTTTGGCCGGACTTTTAGATAAACGTGCCTCACAAGAAAAAAAACAAACTTTTCCCATTTAGTCCCGCAAAACGCAAAAAAAAGAAATCCGGTAACGGGGACACCCTGCTGAATTCCGCTATTGCCGTACTGTCTTTGGTATTGGTTGCATTTATAATTTCTTTCTCCAATCGATACACGCGTGGTGGATTAGAGATTGATTCCGCAAGTCTCAACAACCAAACACAGCCCATGCTGGCCACTCAATATTATGAATTGAATCCAATTCAGGATATTGAGATAGAAATCCTAAATGGTTGTGGTGAAACAGGCCTGGCCGCTAAACTATCAGATTTTTTACGCAGTCATCAAATTGACGTTGTCCGCTCAGGAAATGCCGATCATTTTGAATACCCATCCACCATTATTATTCAACGGAATGAAAAAGTTGAAAACGTTCGAAAAGTCGCAGCTGCTTTTAATATAGATATAACTGATGAAAATAAAGTTTTAGTTGTACCCGATGAAAACCTCGATGTGGATATCACCCTCATTGTAGGTAAAGATTATTCCAGCATCAAACCAGTTGCTGAATTTTTAAAATCCCGCTATTAAACTATTACGGTATCAAATTGAATAATCCTGACCTTGTCAGCGCTGAACTGGCAAATATAATTGCAAATTTGGCACTCTCAAAAAAAGCCGAAGACATCAAGATTCTTGATATTCGCAAGATAACAAGCATGGCCGATTTTTTTATCATCTGTTCAGCAGATACGGACATCCAGGTCAAGGCTATTGCCGATGCGGTTCGCAAAGGTACCGATTTCAAACCCTGGCATACGGAAGGCTACCAGCAATTATCCTGGGTATTGCTTGATTACGTCGATGTTATTATTCATATATTTAAAACTGAAACGCGTGGATTTTACGAACTGGAACGACTTTGGGCTGATGCACCAACGCAAGAGCTAACGGATGAATCCCAAGACATACTTAATCCAGCAACTGAATAATAGCATAGCTGAGCTGGGATTACCCGGCCGAGACCCCCAGGTTTCGCCAACCCGGGACCCGCAATTTGGCGACCTGAGCACTAATCTACCACTGACACTAGCCAAGCAATTGCGGCGTAAGCCGCTGGAAATCGCAGCAGAAATCAAAGCATCGCTCACTAATAATTTGGATGATTCGATAATCGCATCAGTCACGATTACCGCCCCCGGTTTTATCAATTTTAATATCAGCAATGATTATTACCGTTCCATTATACCCTTAATTATTGGTAGTGACAGCGATTTCGGGTGCAGTAGCACCGGTAGTGGAAAAACCGCCAATGTGGAATTTGTCAGCGCCAACCCCACCGGTCCCCTCACCGTTGGCCATGGGCGGCAGGCTGTCTTGGGGGATACAGTTGCCAACATCCTGGAATGGCACGGCTATGATGTTACACGGGAATATTATTTCAATGACGCCGGCCGCCAGATGCGACTGCTGGGACAATCCGTATCTGCCCGCTACTTCCAGGAAATCGGTCAGGATATTGAATTACCGGAAGATGGCTATCAGGGCCAGTATATTCGTGATATTGCCAAAGCTATCCGTATTGAGTTGGGCGATGAATTAAAAGCGGATAACCCGGTCTTCCGCAAATCTGCCGAAGATCAAATTTTCGCCGATATCAAAAATAGTCTCGCAAAGCTGGGAATTAACCATAAAGTTTTTACCAACGAAAAGGATTTCTACGAATCCGGTGCGATCAAACAAACCGTCGCTGATTTGCGAGCTAAAAATCTGGTTTACGAAACCGATGGCGCTACCTGGTTCAAAACCACCGCTTTGGGCAAAGAACAGGACCGGGTCTTGATCAAAAGTAGTGGTGAACCCACCTACCGCTTGCCCGACATTGATTACCATCGTGATAAACTGAAGCGTAATTTCGATTTAATTATTGACCTGTTCGGTGCCGATCACATGGATTCCTATCCTGATGTAATTGCCGCACTGAAGGCACTTGAT
>JABMPO010000313.1 GCA_013203015.1 Fidelibacterota bacterium | reverse complement strand
TTCCGGGAAGATCTGTATTACCGTCTGAATATTGTAACTATCAATATCCCGCCATTGAAAGAAAGGAGGGAAGACATTCCCCTGTTAGCAAATTATTTCTTCCAGAAATTTACTGTGGCCAATGCGAAAAAAATTACAGGCATTTCAGGAGAAGCAATGATGGCGCTAATTGATTACGATTGGCCCGGTAATGTCCGAGAATTGGAAAATGCTATCGAGCGTGCGGTTGTGGTCAGTAAAAAGAAAGAAATCATAATCGATGATTTACCAGAAACAATTTCGGTTAAAGCTGAAGTAATTGAATCTGAGCCACGCAGCTTGAATGAATTTGAGAAAAAACAGATTCTTCAGGTCTTGAATGAAAATGATTGGAACATTTCAAAATCAGCTAAAGAATTGAAAATTGACCGGGGTACATTGTATAATAAATTAAAAAAATATAATATTAAAAGATGAATGTCAGACCGGATTATTACTATTATTCCGATTGGTGAAATCGATAATTCGTTCCTGGACTTTATAAGCTGGTCAATTGAGGAGACCTTCCGTATAACTACTGCCCTATTACCGAATTATAACTTATCTGCTGAAATTCCGCCGCCATTGCCAGGGAATCGCTATAATTCAACTTCTATTCTACAATATTTATCTGATAAAAAATTTGATAACACCCTGCGATTGCTGGCAATCACGGAGTCGGATCTCTATTCTCCCATTTTTTCAACCCTCTACGGGGAAGCGCAATTGAATGGCAGGTGTGCTTTGGTATCTCTGCATCGCCTGCGACAGGAATATTATAATTTACCTCCCGATCAGACCATATTTTTATCACGATTCCATAAAGTGGTAATTCATGAAATTGCCCATACGTTTGGTCTCATTCATTGTATCGATAAAAACTGTATTATGTATCCATCCAGTAATGTAATCGATATCGATGAAAAATCGTCGCTATTTTGCCCATCCTGCAATCAAAAATTATTGTTGATTAATTAAACACTGTATGTAGAGTAATTCAACGCATTTTCTGGAATTATTATGTTATAATTTATTCTATGGAAAATATTATCAAATTATATATTGTTGATATAACTATATATAGAATCCAAACTATCTAATAATTTCGGCAACATAATAATTATGGCAGGGTAATTGTGCTATAGGATACCAGAACGTGAAAATTATTGGAAAGGAGAAGAAAATGGATCATAAATATCAACGCGGTATGAAAGTAATCCCAACCGGTGAACGTAAATGTCTGTGGATGGAAGCCGGGGTGGTATCCTATAAATTATGTACAAATCAATATCAGTGCAGTATCTGTGATTATGATCGTGCAATGTCCAATCGGGTGCTGAAGGAACGCAAAATTGCAGCAGAAAGTGTGGATATAATTAGTCATAAGAAAGAGGTCAACGTCTGGGTGGAGGAATTCCGACAGCTTCCAGCCGATCAAAGAAAATGCCGTTACATGCTCATGGGCGAGGTATCTTATAAAATTTGTCCCAACAGTTTTCGCTGCGGTGAATGCTCGTTTGACCAGATGATGCAGGATCGCAAACAACCGAGATTTGACTACAGTGTCAAAAATTATGAAAAAGTCGCCGGAGTTTATATGCATGAAGAACTACAATATTTTCGCAATCACACCTGGTTGCAACTGGAGCGAAATGGAAAATACAGAATCGGTATCGATGATTTCGCGCGCAGAATTATCGGAAAAATTGATGGAATTGAACTATCAGCGGTCGGAAAAAATCTGGATTTCGAGGGCTATTGTTTAACCATTCACCATGAATATGGCGATCTGGAATTATTTTCTCCGATCAAAGGAATTGTCGATTCAGTCAATCAGGAAGTGCTGGATAATGTAACCTTGATTATTGATGAGCCATACCAAGGGGGGTGGTTGATGACGATTGATCCGATCAGTGTTACCAAGAGTAATAAGAATCTGCTGAAAGGAGATACAGCCAAGGCCTGGATGATCGAGGAAACTAACCTGTTAAGTAAAACTTTGTATAGCGATTTGGGTGTTACTCTGGCTGAAGGGGCTACAATTTCCGCTGAAATAAGCCAGAATATCTCCCGTGAAAAATGGCAGGAACTGGTTCGTAAGCATCTCTTTGTGCGCTAACTGATTGCCGGGTAATAATTAGCGCTGATCGAATCACCAATAGAGCAGGTATGTTTGAAATTATTACAGTTACGGATGGCTCTGCTCTATATATCAGATTCGAAGAGATAAATAAATTGATATTTTCGGTTAATTCGGAATACAATAAATTGGCATAACCTTATTTGATACTACGTAAATTCAGTCACTTGTGATTAGAGTGTTGATCTGGTTCGCATAGTTATCCAGTTTGAGCATTGCCACAGTAAAATGTTGTTGCAAAGCAGAATTGGCGGTAATCATCATATCTGGATGGAATTACTATTTGCGCTAACCAAAAAACCGAAGTGTCATAAATGACTGCTGACGGATGCTGAATATGATGTGGACAAAAAATTACTTTTATGAGGCAAACCATGGATAAAATAAATATTAGACTTTCTGATATTATCAAGAGATTCAAGTTTGAAGTTGTCTGCGGGCAGGAATATTTGGACCGGGAAATCAAAGGTGGTTATGTCAGTGACCTGCTAAGTGATGTGATCGCTAACAGCAGGGATGGCGATATCTGGATTACCTTGCAGGGTCATCCTAATATTATTGCCGTGGCCGTTTTAAATGAACTGGCTGGTATTATTATTATAAACGGTCACAAACCTGATGAGGAAACGATCCGGAAAGCAGTTGCTGAAAAGTTACCCGTTATTATTTCTGATCTACCAGCTTATGAACTGGTTGGTCGGCTATATAAATTAGGAATACCCGGATTGCGTTAATGTTGCGATGCTTTCAGGCTGATCTGCACATTCACACTTGTTTGTCTCCATGCGGCGACTTGCTCATGTCTCCCAAGCGTGTAGTGGAAGAAGCTGCACGAAAAAAACTTGATATCATAGCTATCAGCGATCATAACTCGGCCGAGAATGTTGCAGCAGCGGTAAGGGTAGGCCAGGATAATGATGTAACCGTAATCCCGGCCATGGAAGTAACAACGGTGGAAGAAGCTCATTTTATAGCTTTCTTTGATCGACCCGACCCGGTTCTGGATTTACAAAACCTAATTTACGAAAATCTTCCCGGGAAAAATGATCCAACAGTCTTCGGTGAGCAAATCGTCGTAAATGAATTAGATGAAGTTGAGGGCTATAACGACCGTTTATTAATTGGTGCCTGCGGTTTATCGATTAATAAATTAATTGAAGAAATCCATAAGCGAGGAGGTTTAATAGTGGCTGCCCATGTTGATCGCCAGGCTTTCAGCATTATCAGTCAATTGGGATTTATTCCCCCGGATATTGAACTTGACGGTTTGGAAATCTCAGCTCGGATTCCCCCGGGAAAGGCTGTGGAATTGTTTCCGGAATTTAAAAAGTATCCGCTAATCACCTCTTCGGATGCTCATTATCTTCAGGATATTGGCAAAGTCAGAACTTCTTTTATGCTGCAGGAACCAACCTTTGGCGAACTCCGGCAAGCATTTGCCAATACTAATAGCCGCCGTCTTTTCGTGGAAGAGGTATAGTATTGCAGGATTTATCCATGCATATTCTTGATATCTGTGAAAACTCGATAGATGCCGGCGCATCACTGATCCGGATTACGATTGAGGAAGATACGGAAAAGAATATTCTCCGGCTTGAAATTGTGGATAATGGCCGGGGCATGGAGCAGGAGATAGTGGATAAACTACTTGATCCATTTTATACTACCAGAACCACCAGACGAGTCGGTTTAGGTTTTCCGCTATTGGCTCAGTCAGCCAAGGATGCCGGTGGAAATATTACTATAAAATCGGAATTAGGCATGGGAACCGCGGTGACGGCAAATTTTGTCCACGACCATATTGATCGAAAACCGCTGGGTAATATTCCCGAATCAATTACTACCATGATTGCCGGTCGCGGTACTACCATTGATATTGTGTATAAACATGAAAAAGACGGGCGCAGTTTTTCACTTGATACACGCGAGATTAGACAGGACCTACAGGCTGTGCCGATTACTGATCCGGAAATAGTAAATTTTTTAAATAAATATCTTAACGAAGGATTACATGAAATTCAAACCGGAACAAACTCCTGAAATTTTTATGGATTTACTCGGTCTTTTATTAAATGTGAAGGGATTTTCTTTATACATTTGATATGCTAATTAATCGGGTTAACAGCAATTAAATAAGCTCAGGTGTCATGCTAAAAAGTCAAGGTTTCAGCCTAAATATCGAGCATATTAAAAATGTACTTCAAGCCAAGGTGATATCAGGTGAGGATCAGATTGCCACTGATATTTATGGGATTTACGCATCTGACTTGATGAGTGATGTTTTAGCCTATGGGAAATCAGGCTCGGTCCTGCTGACGGGTTTATGCACCAATCAGGCGGTCGTATCAGCTTATATGGCTGATTTCAAGGCGATTATTTTCTTGAGAAATAAAACGCCGGATAAAGCTACTCGGAAATTTGCCAAAGAAAAAAGTTTGATTATCATGTCAACGAGAGTCGATATGTTTGAGGCTTGTGTTAAAATCGCCAACATTTATACCCAAATGCTACCTGATGAGAACGTACTTGTTTCGGTGGAAGATACTGATAAATACATATCATCCCATGAATTCACTGTTGATGGGAGTGATTTTGCCAGTTCCGGTATAGTTTCGTCGCAGATTAAGTCCACATTAAAAAATATCGGCTATGATCCGCAATTGATCAGACGGGTTGCCATAGCTACTTACGAGGCCGAGATGAATGTATTTTTGCATGCTGTTCGGGCGAATGTGACACTGAGTGCTGGCAAGGGTAATATCATTGTGGTTATCGACGATGAAGGAAAAGGCATTCCCAATATTGAAGAAGCCATGCAGGAAGGTTTTACTACGGCCACCGATGATCAAAGGGCTTTAGGTTTTGGCGCCGGGATGGGTTTGCCTAATATAAAGAAAAATACCGATAAATTTGATATCGCCACCAGGGTTGGTGAGGGAACAATGATTACTATGAAATTTTTAGTATCATGAAGAATGAACCTGATTATCAGTTTTTCCATGCCCAGGATATAATAGCTCGGCGCTGTACCGGTTGTATGCAGTGTGTGCGGGTATGCCCAACACAGGCAATCCGTGTTCACAATAACAAAGTAAAAATATTACCGGAGCTATGTATCGATTGTGGTGAATGTGTCGAAAGCTGTCCGGAAAATGTCTTTGTCCCGGTTATTGACGAGTTGGTGGATTTCGACCATTTTAAGTATCTAATCGCAATACTATCACCAGTATTATACACGCAATTCAGTCTAGACGTTAACCCCAGCATCATTCACAAGGCATTGAAGAATATTGGTTTTAACGAAGTGGTTGATTTGTCTGATACTGTAAAGGAGATGACCTTTGTATTACATCATTACATTAAAACCCATGAAGAGACCCGACCATTCTTCATTTCTCTTTGTCCAACGATTGTTCGCCTTATTCAAGTCAGTTATCCCAATCTTGTTAATCTGATAACGCCGCTTGATGTCCCCCGGGAAATCCTGGCCAAGCGTATTAAACAAACCTACCCCAAAAAACTTGGCCTTAAGCTGGAAGAAATTGCCGTTGTTTATATTACTCCCTGCACGGCCAAAATAATTTCCATTAAGCAGCCGGCGGAGAAAGAGCACTCCTGGATCGACAGCTCAATCCCGATCAAGGATATTTACAATCTCATATTGCCGGAAATCATGGATATTCAGGAAAGAGAAAAAGTTGAAGATCTTGAGGATTTTCATTTTTCTAATGCTTGGCGTACCTGTGATCATTTCACTTCCGATCAGGCTATAGAGCAATGCTTGTCGGTAACCGGTCTTGATCAAGTAAAAAATGTTCTTGATGATATAGAAAGTTCAAAATTGCGCAATATTGATTTCATTGGGGCCTTGGCCTGCGAAAAAGAATGCCTGGGTGGTGCCTACTGTGTCGAGAATCCCTATATTTCGCGTCATAATTCTATCTTATTAGAACAGAAATACAGCAAGCGGAATTATGAGTTTGATAAGGAAAAGGTGCTAGATAATTATAAAAAAGGCTATTATTTCCTGGAAAACCCAATATCTCCGCGCTCCACTGTAGAGAATTCACCGGATATAGCTACTTCCATTAAGCGAATGCGGCAAAAAGAACGAATTTCTATGAAACTGCCACAAAAGGATTGTGCCTTATGTGGAGCACCAACCTGCAAGTCTTTCGCCGAAGATTGTGCCTACGGACGAGCTGATATTATGGATTGCGCATTTTTTTCTGACAAGTTTAAAAAATAATTTAAACCACTACCGCACCAGATTGTTACTCAGTGCAGTTTGTTTT
>JABMPO010000039.1 GCA_013203015.1 Fidelibacterota bacterium | reverse complement strand
GTATGCCCGTTCCGTAAGTCGTGAAGGTAATCGGCCGGCCCAGGATATAATCAATCGCGTATTCGAGACAAAAGCCCGTAAATGGCGCGGCATCGGTGAAATTCCTGTCAGTGGCTATGGCATACGCCAGGAATACTCTACATTTGACGCGGAAAAAAAATTTGCCGTGGGCGATATAAAAACCGAAGAATCGCCGCTCTGCATCAGTGGTGAGGTCTTGCGGGGCTTGAAAAAACCTCACGAATGCCCGGCTTTCGGAAGGGATTGTCTGCCGGAGCATCCTCTGGGTGCACCCATGGTTTCCAGTGAAGGTGCCTGTGCCGCCTATTATCGTTATAATCGAAAAACGGTATAAAAGGCGGAACATCGAAGAAAACAAAAATAATTAAACACTGATTTAATGGAATAAAGAGCAATAGAGCATAGAGCAAGGAGAAAAGAACAAAGAACCCTATCACTTTAACAGCTTAGCACATATAATTCAGCAACCATGACCAATAAACTTAAAATTCCCGAAACTCTTTCCTGTCCATTACCGATAATGGATCATGATTCGATCCAACTTGCCCATGGTGCCGGGGGTAAACTTTCGGCGCAATTGATTGAAAAATTATTTCTACCACGCTTTGGCAACCAGACTCTGGATAAATTGGAAGACCAGGCAATCCTCAACTTACCACCTGGAAAGCTGGCATTTACTACCGATTCATTTGTGGTCGACCCGATTTTCTTTCCCGGCGGCGATATAGGTGATCTGGCGGTGAATGGAACGGTCAATGATGTGTGCATGAGTGGCGCACCCCCACTTTATATCAGTGTTGCGTTTATATTGGAAGAGGGTTTACCACTGGAAACCCTGCATCGAGTATTGTTATCCATGGAAAAATCCGCCCGGGCAGCAGGTGTAATAATTGTAACCGGCGATACTAAAGTGGTCAACCGTGGCAAATGCGATCAAATTTTTATCAACACTTCCGGTTTGGGCGTAGTACCGGAAGGAGTGAATATTTCTGCGGCCAACTTACAGACGGGTGATAAAATTATTATATCCGGGACAGTGGCAGATCACGGCATGGCCGTCATGACAACTCGAGAGGGGTTGTCGTTTGAGACTCGAGTGAAAAGCGACACGGCCGCCTTAAATGATATAGTGTATAGTATGTTAAAAGTGTCAAAAAACGTCCATGCTATGCGCGATCCTACCCGCGGTGGACTGGCAACTTCATTAAATGAATTTGCCCGGGCATCGAAAGTTGGTATTGTTTTACAGGAAAATGCGGTACCGGTCAAGCCGGAAGTGGCTGGCGCTTGCGAGATACTGGGGATTGACCCCCTCTATGTGGCCAATGAAGGAAAATTGGTAGTTGTAGTGCCTGACAATATTGCTGATGATGTATTGGCCGCTATGCGCCAACACCCCCTGGGAAAAGAATCTGCAATAATAGGAGAAGTAGTGGATGAAAACCCCGGTTTGGTGACCATGCGGACAGGTCTTGGGGCACAGCGTATAGTTGATATGCCGGTAGGCGATTTACTACCACGGATTTGCTGATTAAATAAACTTACTTTCTCTCTGGCTCTGAATTTATTTCAAATTGAGCCAATTGCTGTAAATCATATTTTTCACCGGTTACGGCATAATGACGTTTAATTTCAACAATTAATTGTTGCCGTTTGTAAAGATCAGTTTTAATCGCCGTAAAGGTCGCGTAATCGAAATTTGGATTATAATATTTGTACTCATGTTTCAGAAGGTATCCAAGATTTTGTTGATTATTTTTGACATAAATCCGGGCGCCAGATCGGTCCCAATAAACCGGTCGCCAATCACTGGAAAGGAATGTGGTTTTGATGTCCCAGAATAGATAATCATTAGGGAAAATGAGATACTGGAAATTGTATGTATCGTCCACCGCCTGGAATATTTGTGAATTGATGCGAATCTTGCGTGTTGTTTGTATGAATCCAGCCGGATAAGCCGGGACCCGTCCGTCAATAAAAACTTGTTTATCAGGATACAATTGCCAAGTCAAGTAGCCGCCCCAGAAAAAACTGTTAAAACCATTTCCATTAATATGATTAACTTTAAGAAAATCAACTGATTTGATTGGCAACCGATATTGATTAACCCCGGTACCAAAGTCAGTTACCGGTGGTAGAAATGGTAAACGACCAATAAGATATAACGGCGCTAAAATCAATAGCAATCCTAATACCAAATTGAATAGGGAATATTGTGAGTTTGGGTTTTCAAAAAAGTGTATGTTTTTATCCAGAGACAATTTTATAGATTTTAAAGAAATAGCACTGGATATGATTGCAACAATAGAAAAATAAGGGACTATTCGATTATGTTTTAGTGCAAAATATAGAAAAACCAAAGCTGTCAAATCATAAGGCTGTAATTGTTTGGATCGAAAAATGCGAACGATAGAAATTATCAACCATACAAAAATCAGTAAAAATAATGGCAGGGTTGTGGGTAGCAAGTTAATTGCCGGTTGATATTCTACCAATTGAATTAGACTTTCGACATTTAAGTGGGTAAATGCATGGATCAGCCAAGAGGACCCTTGCGGATTTATAAAGCTGACCAGCAGACTGCCAATTCCAAAGATAATATAGTTTCTGAAGAACTTTGCCTGAACCAGTCGTCGAAAAGAGAAATTAGATTTTAGTAAAAACCGGATGCTGTCTTCTAAAAACGAAAGAGCCAAAAACCCTAATCCAAAAATTATTCCCGAATGAAAATTTGACCAGAGGAGAGAAACCAAAAGCAGCCAGTATAGTGCGTGCTTTTTATCATTTCGGAATTGATGAATTAGAAATATAAATATGGAGAAAAATAAAATTGAAAACAAATGAGCCCTGATCATAATTCGGAAATGAACAGCCAGAATAAACAAAAGTAAAAACAGAACTAATTGATAAGATGGTAAACCTGTTGATTGAATGACTCGAAACAGGAAAAATACTATAATCAGAAATATAATTATTTTCACAATAACTAAGCCGGAGATACCAATCAGGTTGATAATAAAATAAGCTGTTAAAGAAAACAACCATTGAGCAGATATCCAGAGGTGGTCAGGAAAAGTGAAGGCAAATTTATTGGTATTCTGCAGTACCCCGGAAGAAACGATCTCTCGTCCTTCGGCCAGCGACCACCAGATGTCGCCATTGTAAATCTTAGTAAAGGATAAAATTGCTATAAAGAAAAATATGCCGAAGAATAAAAAATTGCGGGAAATAATTTCAAGACGATCTGACCCTGCTATAATAGCTTTCTGCATGCCAAGAAAATAAAGTGTATTAAATAACTGAGCAAGCGGCGCACTATTTTTTTCGAGATAAGTCTTGGGGAATTAAATTGGATTAGATCATTTTGAATGTGTTTTGCTCAGAGTTTCTAACCAATTAATTTCCAACTAAGATTTAATAATAATTTTATGGGGGAGAAGACCATGGAATTACAAGTATTAGTACTGACAGCATTGAGTATCGGATTTGTGCATACCTTGATTGGCCCGGATCATTATCTGCCATTTATTTTGATTGGTCGCGCCCGTAAATGGTCACTGAAATTCACTACCTTAGTTACAATTATATGTGGTATTGGGCATGTACTTGGTTCCGTAGTGCTGGGACTGGTTGGTGTGGCCCTTGGTGTTGCTGTGGGAGCTTTGGAGCAGGTAGAGGCCGTCCGGGGTGACCTGGCCAGTTGGCTGTTGATTGGTGTTGGTGTTGCTTATGCAATATGGGGTTTACGAATTGGGTTGAGAGCCGGAGAACACACCCATGAGCATGACCACATCGATGATCACCACCAGCACAGCCACCACCATCTTGGCAGCCATGCTCACGTTCACGGAGATGTAAAATCGATTACACCCTGGGCCTTGTTCATCGTTTTTGTTTTAGGACCTTGCGAACCATTGATTCCAATTCTCATGTACCCGGCCGCCAAACAAAGTTGGGGCGATTTGGTCTGGGTGACGCTGGCTTTTGGTGCAATTACAATAACAACCATGACGGCTATAGTAGTTATAATGTCAAAGGGTCTGCTAAAAATCAATTTTGGTTTCCTTGAGCGTTATGTGCACGCGCTGGCAGGAATAATTATAGCAATTTCTGGCCTTTCGATAATGGTATTCGGCTTATAATGAACTGGACAATCAACCTGACTTTTGCTTTAGTTTTGAGTGCCTGTGGTTGGCTGGTGTCATACTATTTTTTAATGGTGTACCGTGGGAAAATATCCCATGAAACAAGATGGATGCCACCACCAATAAGAATAGGCGGTCCGGCCTGCACCGATATTGTTGATTCCCGTTTCGGCCGTATTTTCCAACAACCTAACGCTTATTGGGGTCTATGGTATTATGGTCTGTTGATTTTTGTTTTGTTGGGAGGCTGGTTTTTCAGTCTTCAGGTGAATAGTATTTTAATTGTTATCACTGGCATTACACTGGTTTTTAGTCTGTATCTGTTATATGGCTTGTACTCGCTGAAGGTGGCCTGCCGCCCTTGCATTACTACCCATATGATTAACCTTTTCCTCTTTATAATCGTGCTGATGCAAATTATTTAAACTTAAAATTTTCTAACGGAGAAATTAATGAATACACGACTTACAGCATTACGTAATAAAATTGACCACATCGACAACAAGCTTGTTGAATTAATTTTACAGCGCCTGGCACTTTCCCGCCAAATAGGTGTGCTCAAGCAGGAATTATCCCTGCCGATCGATGATCCGCTGCGTGAAAAAGCAGTCCTTAATCGGTTGACCAACCGGACTGAAAAAGTAAAGAGCCGCCAGGCTCTGGAGAATATTTACAGCAGTATTTTTCACACTTCTAAACAGCTACAGCAGAAGTAAATCAAAAAAATGTTTACCGCAACCGCTTATTAGCCTTATAATGCTGCCGATGAAAACTATGATTACAAAAAGTTACAAGTATTATTACCGGTTTTTTACCCGGCGAGGGTTGATATTGCGGCCGTAATCATACGACCAATCTGACACTATCAACCCCGCATAATAACGGGGTTTTTTTTTGCCCGGAATCGGAAGAAAGTACCTTTAATAAATAAAAAGCAAGAAGGATAATAATGTTGAAAATTGGTATTCAAGGGGGACGAGGTAGTTTTTCTGAAGAAGCCGCAAAAGTTTTTATAGCGAACCACGGCTTGAAACAGACTACAATGGATTATTTAATAACGTCGGAAAATGTGGTAGCGGCAGTAGAATCTGGCCAGGTTGATTTTGGAATCTTTGCCATGGAAAACGCCCAGGGTGGTGTGGTTATCGAAAGTGTGGAAGCATTAGCCCACCACCGCTGTGAAATCGTTGAAATGTTTTATGTAGCCATCTCCCAAAGTTTGCTTGCCCGGCGAGGAGTATTTTTAGGCGATATTACGGAGATTCACTCTCACCAGCAGGCCCTACGCCAATGTCGCAATTATCTGGCGGAACATTTCTGGACCCGCCCCCTGATTGAACAAGATGATACGGCCGAAGCGGCTCGGCGCCTGAAAGAGGGTAAAATCTCTAAAACAGCCGGTGTAATCGCACCCCGGTTTTGTGCCGAATTATATGGATTGGTCGTGATAGCTGAAGACATTCATGATTTGAAAAACAACCTCACCCTGTTTTTGGGCATTAAGAAATTGGGGGAAACACAGTGAAAGAGAGTGTTGGGATAATTGGGCTTGGCCGTTTCGGGCGCGTACTGGCAAATATATTATCTGATGATTTTCATGTACAAGCCGTGGATCCAAATCCTCAGAGCGATGTTTTTGGTGTAGAATTAGTCGATTGGAATACCATTCTGAATGAGCAGACAATCTTTGTTGCCGTACCGATTCATTCTTTCAAAGCTGTAATTCGCCAATTAGCAAGCGACCTCTCACAGGATGTAACCATAATTGATGTATGTTCGGTGAAAGTATATCCGGTGACGGTAATGAAAGAACATTTATCAAGCAGGGTAGGGATAATCGCGACCCACCCCCTGTTTGGTCCTGATTCGATCAAAAGTCAGGAGGGACTGAAAATCATGATGCATGATGTACGCGATATTTATAATCAATATATCCAGTGGAAAGAGTATTTTCAATCCAAGGCGATCCAGGTGGCTGAAATGACGCCGGAGCAGCATGACCGAACCGCAGCCAAGACCCAGGGTATCACTCATTTTATTGGACGAGTTCTGCGGGATGCTGGAATTAATTCAACCGATATAGACACCCTGGGATTTCACGACCTGGTTCAGGTGATTGACCAGACCTGTAATGATAGCTGGGAATTATTTATGGATTTGCAGAATTACAATCCTTATACCCTGTCAGTAATTCAGCAGCTGGAAACATCGATTAATGTAATCCGCAGTAAAATTTTGAAGGGCGCCTGAGATGCTGGTAATTATGTCTACCGATTCCACCGAGAAACAGATTCAACGTGCGAAGGATCGTATTAGTGAAATGGGGTATTCATCCCATACCGTAAGCTGGCATGACCATTATGCAATCGGCGTAACCGGCAACAAAGGTAAAGAAGATCGTATTTATCTGGAGGGTCTACCGGGAGTTTTAAAGGTGGTTACCCTTTCCAAGCCCTATAAATTGGCCAGTCGCGAAGTCCAGCCGGAGAATTCGGTTTATCGAATTGGTTCAGCCACTTTTGGTGATGGCAACGTGGTGATGATTGCGGGTCCCTGTGCGGTAGAGAGCGAGGAGCAAACCTTACGCATCACCGAACAAGTGGCTCAGCGCGGTGCTCAGATGCTGAGGGGTGGGGCTTACAAACCACGTACATCGCCCTACGCCTTTCAGGGATTGGGCGAACCGGGATTGGAAATATTAGCTACGGCCAGCGAGAAAAACGGTTTACCGGTGGTGTCGGAAGTGGTAGATCCGGGTACGGCCGGACTGGTTGCACAATATACCGATATGCTCCAGATCGGCACTCGCAATATGCAAAATTTTATCCTTTTAAAGGAAGTCGGGCGTACTGGTAAACCGGTGTTATTAAAACGCGGTATGAGCGCCACCCTGGAAGAAACCCTAATGTCTGCCGAATATTTGATGTCCAATGGTGCCCGGGAGGTAGTAATCTGCGAGCGCGGCGTGCGTACCTTTGCCAGTCATGCCCGCAATACTCTTGATATCAGTATAATTCCGGCTTTGAAAAAGATCAGCCACCTGCCAATTATCGTGGATCCCAGCCATTCCAGCGGCCACCGCTATAGCGTGATTCCCCATTCACTGGCCGGGATTGGGGCCGGAGCCGATGGCTTGATCGTGGATGTGCACGACCGACCGGATGAGGCGTTATGCGATGGTCCCCAGGCGCTATCGCCAGAACAGTTTTCAGAATTGATGGATGTCTCAGGCAAAGTCTGTGCGGCACTCGGTAAAACAATCGGCACCGAAGCAACCTGATTTTATGCAGATTCGTGGATCATTAACGTTTGCCGGTGATAAATCAATCTCTCACCGCGCCTTAATGCTGGCCGCGCTCACTGATGGTGAATGTGTCGTGCATAATCCCGCCCGTGGACAGGATCTGGAAGCGACCAGGCGCTGCTTAGCCGCCTGTGGGATTGAGTCAGCCTGGGAAGGGAATTCCATCAGGATAACCGGCGGCACATTAATTAATCCTACCAGCGATTTATATTGTGGCAACTCCGGAACCACGGTCCGCTTGCTGCTGGGCTTGCTGGCCGGACAAGCAATAACTGCCCGCTTCACTGGGGATGAGTCTTTATCCAGGCGACCGATGGACCGGGTAATTGCACCACTAGCGGGAATGGGAGCAAAAATAGAAAGCGCCCAGGGTCATCTACCCCTCACCCTGCATTCCCGACAATTGAACGGAATTACCAATCAATCGCCAGTGGCCAGCGCCCAGGTAAAATCGGCGCTATTGTTGGCAGGATTGGGAGCAGCAAGTACGACTACCGTTATTGAAGATCTGCCTACGCGGGACCACACCGAAAAAATGCTGTCTGCCTTAGGAGCCCCTATTGAGATTACCGAATCGCAGATAGCGGTGCAAAAGTTGAAGGGTAACTTGCCGACGTTTGAAATGATCGTGCCGGGAGATCCATCCACGGCAGCTTTTTTTGCTGTGGCTGCGGCCGGTTTACCAGGTTCGGAATTAATTATTAGACAAGTATCCCTGAATCCCCGGCGGATAGGCTTGTACTCGGTTTTGGAGCGCATGGGAGCAAGTGTTGTCTATCAACAAGCCGACCAAATTTTAGGTGAGCCAATGGGCGACATTAAAATTGAAGCAACGCCATTACAGGGAGTAACATTGACGGCTAAAGATATTCCCGGGATGATTGACGAACTACCCATACTGGCAGTCTTGGCTACTCAGGTGGAAGGTGTTACGGAAATCTTTGACGCTGGGGAATTGCGGTTGAAAGAATCAGATCGAATTGCCGCACTGTGTCAAAATTTGAAGAAATTGGGCGCTAATGTTGAAGAAAGAGTTGATGGATTGACCATTGCGGGACCAACTCTACTGAAAGGGAATTCTGTGCGTTCCTTTGGCGATCACCGGATCGCAATGGCTATGAAAATTGCCGGACTTTTCGCCACCGGCACTGTATCAATTGATGATTCTGACTGCATTAATATTTCAGCGCCGGAATTCGATGATTTACTAAACCAGGTACTAATGAACTCAACCTGATGGAACAATTCGCCATCATCGGAAATCCGGTTGCCCACAGCCTTAGCCCCGATCTGCATAACTGGGTTTTTCAACATTTAGGCATTGATGCGGAATATCGGAGACAGCGCGTAGCTGCCAATAAAATAAAAGATTTTGTATTACGACTACGCCAGGGGGAATTAAAGGGAGTCAATGTGACGTTGCCGCTGAAAGAATTGATAACAGCAGAGCTGGATTGGCTTGAACCCGAAGCGGAAAAACTGGGAGCCGTTAATTGCCTATTATGGCAAGCTGGAAAATTAAATGGTTATAACACAGATATAATCGGATTTCGTAAAACTTTGATTGATGCTAAGATCAACTTGACCCAACGGACCTGTATTTTGCTGGGAGCTGGTGGTGTCGCTCGGAGTGTCTTGGCAGCAACTCTGAGAGCTGACCCTGCCCGAATTGTGATCATCAATAGGACACTGAGCCATGCACATAATTTGGTGAATTGGGCTATGGAGAACAACGATGCAATTGAAATAGTTGTTATGACAATTAAAGAGGCTGAAGCGGTCTTTACAGCGGATTCCGTGATCATCAACTGCACCCCGGTTGGTATGTATCCGCAGATCGATGCCTCGCCCCTGCCTGAACATTATTTGCAGCAGGGACAAATTTTGATTGATACCATTTATACGCCCCCGCTGACCCGCTTTTTAGCGTTGGGAAAAGCCCGGAGTGCCCAAGTTGTTGGTGGGCTGGACATGTTTATTGAACAAGCCCTGGCTTCG
>JABMPO010000312.1 GCA_013203015.1 Fidelibacterota bacterium | reverse complement strand
CGCGCTTCGTTCGGGACGAAGAGGTCGGGAGTTCAAATCTCCCCACCCCGACAATGCTTATTTGTGAATTTTATTATTCCTGATTAATCCTGGTTAGCGCGTCCCGACATTCTATGTCGGGTAGGTCGGGAGTTCCCGGTCAGGCGTAGCTTTAGCGTAGACGGAAAATCTCCCCACCCCCTTGAAGTGTAAATTTCATTTTCTGGGTAATGACAACACATGTGTTGTCATTACAAACTAAACACTCATTTCACATCTTGATCTAGATTTCTCCTCGAACCGGAGGGTCATTATCGAGATGACAATGCCAATGCCTATTCCTTATACCCACAATTAAAGCATGCACTGAACAAATTGAATGTGTTGTGGGCTGAACCAGATCTAATAATTTTATTAATAGCCCACGGTTTCAACCGTGGGTTTTGGTACAAAACAAACGCCAAACCGTTTCAACGGTTTATATAATTTATCGATCTATTGGTGTAGTGACAACACATGTGTTGTCACTACTATGATATCAGTTATTATCTCTAGAAAAGGTATTTAATTACCACAAACCCACCGACAATCAGAATCGTAAAAAGGATTGCCAGTAGATTGAAATATTTATCAATAAAGTCCCGGATTGGATCGCCAAATAATCGAATCAAACCGGCCACAAGGAAGAATCGAGCTGATCGGCTCACAATCGACGCAATTACAAACATGGGGAAACTGATGTTAAAGGCACCGGCGGTAATGGTGAAGACCTTGTAGGGTATCGGGGTGAAACCAGCCGTGAAAATAATCCAGAAATTCCATTGATTGTACTGATCCTGGATGCGGTAAAATATTTGCTCGGAAAAACCGGGAATATGGTTCAAAAAGAAGTATGCCAGGCCGGAGAATTCACCGGTGCCGGTCCACCAGGCAAAATGACCGATAACATAACCAAGCACGGCTCCCAGCACCGATGCCACAGCACAGATCAGAGCAAAGCGCAGGGATTTTAACCGCGATCCCAACGCCAGGGCGATCAGCAGGGCATCCGGTGGAACTGGGAAAAACGAGGCTTCCGCAAAAGCTAAAAGAAATAAAGCCATAGGTCCGTAGGGCGTTTCCGCCCATTTCAATATCCAGTCGTACAATCTTCGTAAATATTTCATTACCAGAAAAAGCTCCTAAACCATAATTTCATAAATCTTAAGGTGTCAGTGATATTATTCATTTGGGTTGGTTCATCATCATAAACCACCGGGATTTCGCGATGGACGATCCGATACCCTTTTAGCGCGGCCCTCATTAAAATTTCACTTTCGTACTGAAATCCACCGGCTGAAATTTCCAGATCCTGTGCCAGACCAGTGGGGTAGGCACGGAAACCGCATTGGGAATCTTTGATCACCGTATTTGTACGTACCGATATGAATAAACTGGTGAGAAAATTAGATATTTTCCGCTGTATCGGCATGGTTTTTCTTTGCCTTCGATAGGCAATCTGGATCAGGTTGTTACCAAAGCTGGTGAAGCGACCTGTTAGCTCTGGCGGATGCTGCAGATCTATATCCATGATAATCATATTTTCGATACCATTCATAGCAGCATAGTTCGCTCCTGTTATTAACGCTGCACCCTTGCCACGATTGACCGGATGGGAAATAAAATTTAAATTCTTTCGAACCAATATTTCCCGACTGGTATCAGTACTACCGTCGTCAACGAACAGCAGTTTAGCACGAAATTTGGCGGGTATCAGCCGGTAAAATTGCTCTATATACCCAGCTCCATTATAAAGGGGAACGATAATGATAAAATTATTTTCCATCGTCACATCTTCAAGTCATTCGAAATCGATGTCGATACGGCTCCCAACGGAATTTTGCTCCCCAATCAACGTCCCATTCCGGTCAAATCGTAATAGCTGCCAGGTATAGACTTGGTGAACAATAAAACCATTCCGACCCACGTGGGGGATTGGTTCAATATATCGAAGATTCGGATATTCGTCGCCGAGCAAATTACTGTCGCTGTAATCTCCAACGGTTATATAACCCGTTTCCCAACCCGCATTCACTATCACCCGCCCGGTGTAAT